>NZ_JBXAFF010000067.1:0-10611 GCF_058792815.1 Microbacterium sp. MPR-TSA4 | reverse complement strand
CCGCCCGCCCCGCCCCAGGCGGGATCGCAGCAGGCCGCGATCGATCAGTGGGCCGATGGGCTCATCGACTCCGGCGCCGCCCGCACCGCGGACTTCCCGCGGGATGCCGCGACCGACCTCCTGCTGCGCCGTCCGCCGCGCACGCGTCGGGGCGGGCTCACGCGGGCGGTCGTCGCCGGCGACCTGCCCCGCGACGACGTCGACGACATCGCGCGGTCGGTGCACGATCTGGACCACAGCTACCTGGCGGTCCAGGGCCCGCCGGGCACGGGCAAGACCTACGTCGGATCGCACGTCGTCGCGCGGCTGGTGCGTGAGCACGGCTATCGCGTCGGGGTCGTGGCGCAGTCCCACGCCGTGGTCGAGAACATGCTCGCGCGCATCGTCGAGGCGGGCGTGCCGGCCGAGCTCGTCGCGAAGGCCATGAAGGGCAAGGGTCCCGCGTCCGGTTCCGAGCCGTTCACCCCCATCGCCAAAGACGGCTACGCCGCCTTCGCCGCCGACCATCCCGGGGGCTTCGTGATCGGGGGCACCGCCTGGGACCTCAGCCACGCCGGACGCGTGCCGCGCGGCAGCCTCGACCTGCTGGTCATCGACGAGGCGGGCCAGTTCTCGCTCGCCTCGACGATCGCCGTCTCGGTCGCCGCCCCGCGCCTGATGCTGCTGGGCGACCCCCAGCAGCTCCCGCAGGTGAGCCAGGGCACGCACCCCGAGCCGGTGGACACATCGGCTCTCGGCTGGGTCATGGACGGCGCCGCCGTCATCGCGGAGGATCGCGGCTTCTTCCTCGCGCAGACCCGCCGCATGCGCCCCGAGGTCGCGGCGCCGGTGTCGGAGCTGTCGTACGACAGGAAGCTGGCCGCGCATCCGTCGACCGCGGCGCGCCGCCTCGCGGGCATCCTGCCCGGCGTCGTGCCGGTCGCGCTCGCGCACACCGGCAACGCGACCCAGTCGCCGGAGGAGGCGGAGGCGGTCGTCGCGCTCGTGCGCGACCTCGTCGGCCGCGAATGGACCGCCGCCGCGGGCGCCGCGCCGAGGCCGCTCGAGCCGGACGACCTCATCGTCGTCACCCCGTACAACGCGCAGCAGGTGCTGGTCGAGGCGGCGCTGGTCGAGGCCGGGTTCGGCACGGTCCCGGTGGGCACGGTCGACAAGTTCCAGGGGCAGGAGGCCGCGGTGGCGATCGTCTCGCTCGCGGCATCCAGCGGGCGGGACGCACCGCGGGGCCTCGAGTTCCTGCTGCTGCAGAACCGTCTGAACGTCGCGGTCTCCCGCGCCGAGCACACGGCCTACGTCGTGTACGGCACGGGGCTGCTCGACGATCTGCCGCGCACGCCCGACGGGGTCGCCCGCCTCAGCGCGTTCGCGCGGCTCGTCGGCGCGGACCGCACGTAGACTCGCCGGAAGACGTCCCTGCCGGCGGGCGGCCCCGGCGCCGCGGCCGACGCACCGCGAGAAGGAGGACGGCATGAACGATGAGACGCCCCGGCAGTTCGAGATCGACCTGCCCCCCGAGATCGTGGCGGGCACGTACGCCGACTTCGCGAACGTCTGGCACACCCCCGACGTGTTCGTGATGGACTTCGTCTGCCTCGCCCGGCCCCCGCAGGCGGGGGTGGATGCTGAGGGTGCCCCGGTCACGGTCGTGCCCGGCCGCGTCGTCCAACGGGTGCGCATCCCTCCCCAGCAGGTGTTCGAGCTCGCGAAGGCGCTCACCCAGCAGCTGGAGTTCTGGGAGCAGGAGACGGGGCGCCGCTCCGAGGCGTGAGCCGCCTGTGAGGTCACGTCACCCGCGGGGGCTATACTCACCGAGGCCCGTCACCGCGTATCCGAGCGCGGCGGGCCCCGATCCGAGGCGGTGAGACACCATGGCAGACGATAGTAGGCGCGCCGCGGTGGGCGCCGCCGGCATCACCTCGCTCTGAGAGCCGGCCCCTCCGCGGCGCTTCCGTGCGCGCCGTCAGCCGCGCGCACCCCGCGCCCACCCGACACGGGTGCGCGATGACCCGCGCCTGCGCCACCCCCGCGCCGCGCGCCATCCGGAGGAGGACCGACATGACCCTGATCGACAACGCCGTGTACAAGGACGGTGTCCGCGTCGCGACGCCGGCCTCGTTGGACGAGGCCTACGCGCTGCAGGAGGCGCACGCGGGCTTCGCCTGGATCGGTCTCTACCGGCCGTCCGAGCAGGAGCTCGCCTCGGTGGCCGCCGAGTTCGAGCTGCACCCCCTCGCCATCGAGGACGCCGCCCTGGGCCACCAGCGCTCGAAGGTGGAGCGCTACGGCGACACGCTCTTCGTGGTGCTGCGCCCGGCCCGCTACGACGACGAGCGCGAAGAGCTCGACATCGGCGAGCTGCACCTCTTCGTCGGCCCCGACTTCCTCATCACCATCCGCCACGCCGAGTCGCCCGACCTCGGTGCCGTCCGGCGGCGGCTCGAGGAGCAGCCCGAGCTGCTGGCACTCGGGTCGGAGGCCGTCCTGTACGCGGTGTTGGATCGCGTGGTCGACGAGTACGAGCCTCTGGTTGCCGGCATCGAGAACGACATCGACGAGATCGAGGACGACCTGTTCGGCGACGCCGACGACGACGCGCTCTCCCGCCGCATCTACGAGCTGTCGGGCGAGCTGAACCGGTTCGCGCGCGCGACGCATCCGCTGGTGCCGATCATCGAGTGGCTGCAGCGGGGCCATGAGGCGTACCACGTCGACATCGAGCTGCAGCGCCGGCTGCGCGACGTCCGCGACCACGCGCTGCGGGTCACGGAGCGCATCGACGGGTTCCGCGCCGTGCTGGACAAGGCGCTCACCGTGCACTCGGCGCTCGTCGCCCGGCGGCAGACCGAGGTCAACCTCGCGCAGAACGAGCAGGTCAAGAAGATCTCCTCGTGGGCGGCCATCATCTTCGCGCCGACGCTGATCGGCACCGTCTACGGCATGAACTTCGACGTCATGCCTGAGCTGCACTGGGAGTACGGCTATCCGGTCGCCCTCACGGTGATGATCACGTTCCCGGCCGTGCTGTACGTCATCTTCAAGCGCCGCCGCTGGCTGTGACCGCCACCCGCGCTTCGTCCGTCCCGCGGCGCCGCTTCGCGGCGGCGATGGCGACCGGAGCGGACGGATGAAGGCGTCGGCGGCGGGTCAGACGGTGCCGTAGAGTCGGTCGCCGGCGTCGCCGAGACCGGGCACGATGTAGCCCTTCTCGTTCAGCCGCTCGTCGAGCGCGCCGAGCACCAGCGTGACGTCGCGGTCGCCGACGAGCTCCTCGATCTTCGCGACGCCCTCCGGGGCGCCGAGGATGCAGATCGCGGTGACGTCCTGCGCCCCGCGGGCGAACAGGAAGTCGATCGCGGCCCCCAAGGAGCCTCCCGTCGCGAGCATCGGGTCGAGCACGAAGCACTGACGGTCGCTGAGGTCGCCGGGAAGGCGCTCGGCGTACGTGTACGGCTGGAGGGTCTCCTCGTTGCGCGCCATGCCGAGGAAGCCGATCTCGGCGGTGGGCAGCAGCTTCACCATGCCGTCGAGCATGCCGAGGCCGGCGCGCAGGATCGGCACCACGAGGGGACGCGGCTCGGAGATGCGCACCCCGGTCGTCGTCGTGACGGGCGTCTGGATCTCGACCTCCTCGACACGCACGCCGCGGGTCGCCTCGTAGGCGAGCAGCGTCAGCAGCTCCTCGGTGAGCTGGCGGAACACCGGCGACGGTGTGCGCTCGTCGCGCAGCACCGTGAGCTTGTGGGTGATGAGGGGGTGATCGGCAACGTGCACGCGCATGATGTCAGCCTACGCGTCCGCCTCGTCGTCCGACGGCGCGAGCTGCCACGCCGCGGCCAGCACGACGGCGTCACTGAGCGTGCGCACGGCGTCGAGCTGGTCGACGTGCGGCGTCGAGAAGCTCACCAGGCAGAGGCCGCGTCCGTCGGGGAACTGCAGCCAGTAGTCGATCACTCCCACAGGGCGTCCGCTCAGCTCACTGGGTCCGAGGCGCCGCGTCGTGTGACGCAGCAGGGGGCCGCCAGCGGTGGATGCCGTGACGAGCTCGTCCTGCGTTCCGGTCGCGGCCGCGAGGCGGGTTCGCAGGCTCAGCATGTGGTCGTCGGCACCGGCCGGCCCGAGCTCCTGCCAGTACACCGTGACCGCCACGGCCGCCGCGGCATCCGTCGTTCGACGGGTGAGGTAGGCCATCGACCGCCCGCCGGCGCCGGCCGCCGTGCGCGCCGACTGACGCAGCCACGCGATCAGCTGCCCGCGCAGCACCGGCGCAGGAGGAAGCCCGGTCAGCTGGGCGTCGACGATCGCCTTCGCATCGGCGTCGATCGTGAGGGATGAGGTGAGATCGAGCTGGGCCCAGTCATCGCCGAGGAAGAGGTCGAGTCCCACGACGCGCTCGCCGGCGCGCAGCCCGCGCTCGGGTTGCTGCGTGATCCATGCGACGTCGTCGTCGCCGGGTTGCGGTTCGAGGGCGGCGCGCACGTCCGCCGCCGAGGCGTGAACCGGGTGCGGACCGGCGGGATCGAACACCACACGACGCAGCAGCGGCGCGTACGCGTCGAGCAGCGGCACCAGCCCGGGACCGCGTTGCAGTGCGAACTCCGCCGCTTCGCGCTCACCCGCCGCCCAGGCCGCGAGGGTCTGCGACGACGAGAAGAGGTGCAACTCCCAGCGGCGCTCGCCGTCGGGGTCGTCGGCGGCCACCGTGAGGGTCTGTGTCTGCCCGTCCGGGGTACGCATGAGGGGGATCACGACGACGTCGTGGCGCAGCGCCCGCCCGATCTCGATCGGATCGTTCGTCGCCAGGGCGGCGGCGAGGCGCTCCGAGCCCACGTCGACGGCGGGCGCGGTGGGGATCGGCGCGAGCGGATCGTCGGTCACGGTTGTCAGCCTAAAGCTCTCCGGCGTCTTCGAACTCGACCTCCGCGCGCTCGCGGAACCGCCGGTCGAGCGGACTGCGGACGTTCTCCGCGGATGCGGTCGGGTCGACGTCGTAGAGCAGGCCCATGCCCCATCGCCGTCCGCGCACGTCGCGGGCCAGGCGCGTGTCGATGTAGCCGTACTGCGGCCCGGCACCCGTGTCGTAGACGATGAAGGCCCCCGCCGCATGCAGTGCGTCGTCCGACGCGGCCACGCGGACGCCGTCGAAGGGCGCCACCGTATTGATGAGGCGCAGAGCCACCGGGAACGAGAGCTCCGAGACCCTCATCGCGCCACCGACCAGACGATGTCCGTCACGTTCGTCAGTCCCTTCGACGCGAGGTCGCCCCCGACGATGATGTACTCCGGGGCGCCGCCGGGCATCCTGTCCAGCGGCAGGGCGTGGCGCTGCAGCACGACGGCGCCCACATCGTCGACGGTGGCGTGGACGAGTCGCTCCGCGGAGTTGACGTCGGGAAGGCCCAGGGCGCTGCGGTAGTCGCCGAAGGTGGACGGGGCCCGCGTCGACCAGGAGGCGCCGGTCTGTGCAGCGCCGTCGCCGTAGAGGCGGAAGACGTCGTCCCCCTTCGCCAGGTCGGCCACCGGCGTCGCCCAGAGACGCTCCGACTCGGCGAGCTGCTGCGGGCGCAGCCGGATGGCCTGCTGCACCGTCAGGGCGCCGAACGTCTCGGTGCCCCCGCGGGCTGCGACCTCGGCGGCGGCCTGGGCGTTGATACGGCCCGCCATCGCAACGTTCCCGACGACGCGGGCGGCGCCGCCCAGGCCGATGACGGCGAGCGCGGCGCCGACGATGCTCACGGCGGCCTCTCCCCACGTGCGGTCGCCCGTCGAGGCCAGCACGATGTTGCCGACCGCGTTGATGATCGCGGCGATGCCGGCCACGAGCAGCAATGCGGCCGCGAGTGCCTGGCCGATCACCGGGATCCACGACACCACGAGGGCGAGGATGCCGGCGATCGCGGAGATCGTACCGGCGACATCGGTGATGACGGACAGGACGTCCTTGCCCCAGTCGTCCCACCAGGAGTCGTTGAGACCGTCCTCGCTGGTGGTGTTCTGGATCTCGTCGCGAGCAGTTTCCGCGGCCCGGTCGCGGCGGGCGGCGGCGTCGAGGATCTGCTGACGAGCGACGCCTGCGGCGGCGCTGGCCTGGCGCGAATCGATGCCTGCATCGTCGGCGAGGCGCTCGTAGCGGAGGGCCTCCGCGGGATCGTCGGACGACTCCGAGAGGTGAAGGTAGCGTCGCCGCTCCCGCTGGGCGTCGACGGCGCCGTTCTGCGCCGCGTGCGCGCGCTGCAGAGCGGCGAGCGAGTCGTCCTGCGCCGATGCGAGCGCCGCCGCGTAGCCGACGAGGGCGTTGCCGGTGGCCCGATACCGTTGCTCGGCCCGAGCGATGTCGTCGGCAACCGTGCGCGCCGTCTCGCCCAGGGCGTCGACGGCCTCCGACACGGTGCCGCCGAGATCCAGGGTGCGCAGCCCGCGCACCGTGTCGCCGATGGTGTCGGCGATCTGGAGGTAGTTCCCTCCGCCCTGGCGCACCCCGTCGGGGTCGCCAGGCACGGGATCCGTCCCGAAGCCGGCCGCCGACCAGTCCGCCGGCCTCACGATGCTGCCTCCGGGCGTCGGCCACCGCCCGCCGGTGTCGAGGCGCCGACCGTCGAGGTGCCGTCCATCGCGGCGGCGAGTTCCTGGTCGGCCTGTTCGAAGGTGTCGGCGATCGCGGTCGTCGCCTCGCCGAGTCCCGAGATCGACGACGTCATCTCCTCGCGGGTGTCGTCCCACGCGTGCGCGAAGGAGCGGACCGCCTCCGCGAGTGCGTCGTGGCCGACCGCCTCCGCGATGCGGTCGCTGCGCACGTTCGCGTTCTGGAACTCCGCGGCGATCCGCGACAGTCCCGCGCCCACCGCGCGCACCTGCTCGCTGTTCAGCTCCAGATCCGCCATCGTGTCCTCCGGAACACGAGTCTAGGTCTGCCGGTGACGGGCTTGGATGGGGAGAACTCCCCATCCGTCGCCCTACGCTGAAGGGGTGAGCCTGCCGATCCGCGTCGACGACGAGAGCGCGCTGCGTCGCGCGCTCGCGCTCGCCGCCGAGGCCGGTGCCGCGGGCGAGATCCCGGTGGGTGCCGTCGTGCGGGATGCCGCAGGCACCGTGATCGGCGTCGGACGCAACCGGCGCGAGGCCACGGCCGATCCCACCGCCCACGCCGAGGTCGTGGCGCTGCGCGAGGCCGCGGCATCCCTCGGCTCCTGGAACCTGGAGGGGTGTACGCTCGCGGTCACCCTCGAGCCCTGCCTGATGTGCGCGGGGGCCATCCTGCAGGCGCACATCGGACGCGTCGTGTTCGGCGCGTGGGACGAGAAGGCCGGCGCGGCCGGGTCGGTGTACGACGTGCTGCGCGACCGGCGCCTGCCCGTGCGTGCCGAGGTGGTCGGCGGCATCCTGGAGGATGAAGCGCGGGCGTTGCTGCGGGACTTCTTCGACGCGCGCCGCTGACCCGCCCGATCGCGGGAAGCGGGTGCGCGGTCAGTCGGACGAGCTGAGGATGATCGCCTCGGTCGGCGGCGCCGGGTCGGCCGGACGGCCGATGTAGCCGACGTTCTCCAGCAGCGCCCGGCGGAAGACGGCCGGCTGCTCCAGGTGCGGCGCGTGTCCGACGCCCTCGAGCACGAGCTCGGTGACGGCACCGCCGGCCGCACGGTAGGCCTCCAGCACGTCGCGGGTCTGCGACACCATCTCCTGGGCCGGCGCGACGTCGGCACCCGGCCAGCCGGGGATCACCCCGAGCGCGCCGAGGTGGTTGAGGTCGAAGAACGACGCGTCCGAGACGATGGCGTCCGCGTCGCCGCGCACCCAGAGGATCGGGGGTTTGCGCGCGATGTCGACGATGCCCGAGGTGTCGAAGTACCGCGGCGCCATCGTGTTGAGCACGCCGATGCTGCCGGCGGCGAAACCGGGCCAGTTCTCGCTCGCGACGCTGTCGCCGGGGTAGTTGCCCGTCGCCGTCGAGGTGGTGTTCATCGACTCGACCCAGAGGTCCTCGTGCGCGCTCGTGTAGCCGGGCGCGACGTAGCCCGAGCGGAAGACGCTCCGCGGCGACGTCGGCGCCTCGTCGGTCGTGTCGCGGTCGGTGAGCCGCTGCACGAAGTCGGGGTTCGCCGCGCCGCCGCCGCAGCCGGCGTCGTCGTCGGTGAGCCGCGATCCGTCGCGGCGGGTGCCGCCGAAGCCGTAGGGCGAGACGGGCGCCTGCAGGGTGAGCGAGAGCACCGGGTGATCGATCGCGTACTGCATGACGACACCGCCGCCCATCGACCAGCCCACGAGGTGGGCGGTGTCCAGCCCCAGCACCTGGAGCGTCGCGAACAAGTCGTCGCTGAAGTCGCGGACGCCGCGCGTCGCGTCGACGGGCGTGCTCTCGGAGTCGCCGAAGCCGCGGAGGTCGATGGCGATCACGCGCAGGTCGCTGGGCAGGTCCTGCATGAGCTCCTGCCAGAACAGGCTCGACGACACGTTTCCGTGGACGAGGACGACCGTCTGGTCCGCCGCGGCCGCGGCGTCGTCGCCGACCCGTTCCAGGATGCCGACGCGCAGCCGATCGGTGTCGATGATCCGGGAGGTGATGCCGTCGAGGAGCGTCATGACCGCATCCTACTCCGCCGCTCCCTGTGCATGAACAGGGTTTCAGGTGAACGCGTGGAGAGTGCCGAGCCGTGGCCCGCGCCACGCTTTCCCGGCCCGGGGCGGTGCATACGGCCCCGCCGTGCTGGTGCGCTTGCCGAGGGCGATCAGACCCTCCGCGAACCGCACGGCGGCGGCGACGCCGTCGACCACGGGAACCCCCAGTCGGCGCTCCAGCTCGGCGTCCAGCCCCGCGAATCCGGCGCAGCCGAGCACGAGCACGTCCGCGCCGTCGGCGAGCACCGCGCGTCCGGTCGCCTCGAGGGCGTCCGCGGTGCGGGCGACGTCGTCGGCGATGGCCGAGACGTGCACCTCCGCGGCACGGACCGATCGGCACCGGCCGCTCGTACCCATCGTGGCGAGACTGTCGTGGATGCCGGCGACCGCCGCGTCGACCGTGGTGACGATGCCGAAGCGGTGCCCGAGCAGGCAGGCGGCGAACACGGCCGCCTCCGTGATGTCGACGACCGGCTGGCGGACGAGCTGGCGCATCCCCTCCCGACCGTGCTCGCCGAAGCCCGCCATCACGACGGCGTCGAACGGGTCGGTGCGGCTCGCGACGGCATCCATGACGGCCGCGGCCGTGACGAGGCTCTCGACGTACCCCTCCGCCGAGGCGGGACCCCAGGACGGGGTGACGCCCACGACGCTCGTCCCCGCCGAGGCGGCGGCCTGGCCGATCGCCGCGATGGCGGACGTCATCGCGGCATCCGTGTTGCAGTTGACCGCCAGGATCGTCGCCGTCATCGCAGGTCGTCGTCCTCGGCCACGACGCGGCCGCGGTGGATGACGAGGCGCTGCGGGAGACGGTCCATGACGGCGGCGGTCGCGGTGTCGCCGCGGACGACGACCAGCTCGGCCGGGTCGCCGACGGCGACGCCCGGGCGCGCGCCGGGGGAGAGGCGCGGCAGGTCGGCGTCGATCACCGACGCGCCGCCCCAGGTCGCGATCGCGAGGCAGTCCTCGATCAGGTCGTCGCGGGAGAACCCCTGCGTGAAGGCGAGCATCCACGTGCGCTCGAGCATGTCGCCGTCGCCCCACGGCGACCAGTAGTCGCGTTGGCCGTCCATCCCGAGCCCGACGCGGATCCCGAGCTGCAGCAGCCGCTCGATCGGGAGGTCGAGGGGGACCGACAGCGACCCCTTCGGGGCGATCGTGGTGAGGGCGACGTCGAGCTCCGCGATCTGCTCGAGCGCGCGGTCGACGCCGGGGGAGCGGTCGGCGAGCGAGAAGGCGTGCGACACGCTGACCCGTCCGGCCATGCCGAGTGCGCGGGTGCGCTCGAGCACGAGGTCGAGGGAGAACAGGCCCAGCGAGCCGCCCTCGTGCAGGTGGATGTCGACGCCGACGCCGTGACGGTCGGCGAGGTCGAAGACGGTGTCGAGGTGGCGCACCGGGTCGCGGTCGATCTCGCACGGGTCGATGCCGCCGATGAGGTCGGCTCCCGAGCGCAGCGCGACATCGAGCAGGTCGGGCACCCCGTCCTCGAGGTGGATGCCCACCTGCGGGAAGGCGACGATCTCGACGGACGCGCGGTCGCGGTGCGCCTCGCGCGCCGCGATGACGCCCTCGAACTTCTCCAGGCCGGAGTCGGCGTCGACCTGGGCGTGGCTGCGCACCCGGGTCGCCCCCTGCGCGATCATCCGCCCGAGCGTGTAGGTCGCCCGCTCGGCGACCGACCGCTCCGCCGACCGCCAGTTCTCCCGGTCGTTCATGATGTGCGACCAGCGCGTGTCGCCCGCGGTGTTCGGGCGGAACGGCAGCCCCATCCGCGTCGAGTCGAGATGCACGTGCACGTCGCTGAACGACGGGATCAGGATGCCGCCGTCTCCGTCGACCGCGACGGCATCCGGCGCCGTCAGCGTGCCGGGTGCGCCGATCGCGCGGATGGCGTCGGCGTCGATCAGGACGTCGGACGCGTCGGCGGCCCAGGGGCGGACGTTGCGGAGCAGAGTGAGGGGCACGGAAGGGCCTTTCGGGGTCGGGGAGGAGCGGGGC
>NZ_JBXAFF010000066.1:0-11663 GCF_058792815.1 Microbacterium sp. MPR-TSA4 | reverse complement strand
GCGGGGTGCGGGGCGGCGGGGTGCTGCTACTTCGCCGGGCCGGCCCACAGACTGTCGTAGGAGTAGACCACCGGCGCCGCCGTCGCGCTCGCGGACAGGTAGCTGTTGATCCCGACGACGCCGGGTGCCTGCAGCACGGCCGTCGCGTCGGTGGACGTGAGCGTCCACGCGGCGGGCTCCGGCGACGCGGTGCGCCAGACCTTGGCCTTCAGGGTCGTGGCGTTGACACCGGTCACCTGGAAGCGGATGCTGAGCGCGTCGCCCGCCGTCACCGTCGTGTTCGGGATCGTGAGGCTGGTGAGCACCGTCTCCGTTCCGCCGACCGTGCGGGTCAGCCACACCGCGACGGCGCCGGTGGAGGCCACACGCACCTTGGCGCGGTAGTCGTTCGCGGCGTCGACCTGGCGTCCGATGGCCGAGAAGTAGGAGCCGCCTCCGGTCGCGGGCTGGTTGAACGACACCGTGAACCGCTCCTCGGTGTCCGTCGACGGTGCCGCCGACGTCAGCGCGGCGGTGTAGGAGTTGCCGGGTGACAGAGTGACCTTGCCGACCCCGCCGGCGACGGAGAACTTCGAGGTCGCGGTCGTGGTCCCCGGCGTGATCGCCCACGTCCCGCCGACATCGGCCGCACCCCACCCGCCGGTCGCGGTGCGTTCGAAGTCGTCGCGCGCCCACACGCGCGCAGCGGTGACGGTCACCGCTGCGCTCTGCGTCGCGGTGACGCCGCGGTCGTCCGCGACCGTGAGGGTGACGGTGTACGTGCCGGCACTCGCATAGTCGTGCGTCGCGGTCGCTCCCGAGCCGGTGGTCCCGTCGCCGAAGTCCCAGGCGTACGAGGCGACCGTCCCGTCGGGGTCGGCCGAGCCGCTGCCGTCCGCGGTCACCCGCAGATCGGCGACCGTGGTGGTGAACGCGGCGGTCGGCGCGCGGTTGGCCACGACCGTGACGGCGCGGGAGGTCGTGGCCGTCGCGCCGGCGTCGTCGGTCACGGTCAGCGCGACCGTGAAGGTGCCGGCCGAGCCGTACGTGTGCGTCGCGGTCGGTCCCGCGCCGGTCGTCCCGTCGCCGAAGTCCCAGGCGTACGAGGCGACCGTGCCGTCGGCATCGGACGAGCCCGTGGCGTCCACCGTGAGCGCGAGGAAGTCGGTCGTCGAGGTGAACGCGGCGACCGGCGCCTGGTTCGGGCGGGCGCTGGCGGTGACCGTGCGGGTCGTCGTCCCGGTGAGCCCGTCGTTGTCGGTGACGGTGAGGCGCACCGTGTAGTCCCCGGGCGCGGCGTACGTGTGCGCCGCCGTCGCCCCGGTGGCGGTGGACCCGTCGCCGAAGTCCCACGCGTAGGAGGAGACGCTGCCGTCCGTGTCGCGGGAGGCGCTCGCATCGGCCGTCAGGGCGAGGTGGTCCATCGTCGGCGTGAAGGATGCCGTGGGCGCCTGATTCGGCGCGACGGTCACCGTTTTCGACAGTGCTCCGGTCAGCAGGGTCGCGTCGGTCGCCGTCAGCGTCACCGTGTATGTCCCGGCCGCGGCATAGGTGTGGGTCGCCGTCGGGCCGGCCGCCGACGTCCCGTCGCCGAAGTTCCACGCGTAGGTGGCGAGGTTGCCGTCGGCATCCGTCGTGGCGGAGGCATCCACGCCGATGCCGAGATATGTCGACGACAGCGTGAAGGCGGCGACCGGCGCGCGCTCGCTCGGCACCCGACCGGCGGCGGCGTAGTGCGCGCGCACGCGGTCCTCACTGAGGACGCCGGGGTAGACGGCGACCTCGTCGAGGGTCGCGGCGATGTAGTTGCTGGAGGTGTTCCCCCACGTCTTGTCCCCGCCGATCCGCCAGAATCCGCGGTAGGCCTGGCCGGTGGCCACGGGTGAGCTCGCGACGAGCTGCGTATCGATCCACAGCTTCATCCCGCTGGCGCCCTGCGAGGCGACGAGGTGGTGCCACTGGCCGTCGTTGTAGGCGCTGGTGCTGGTGATCGTGTTCTGTGCCCCGTTGTACGTGCCGAAGTTGACCCGTCCGTTCGACTGCATCACGACGTGACGGTCGTAGCTGCTGCTCAGACCGGAGGACGTGTTGCCGAACCCGATCAGCTTGCCGCCCTTGGTGCTCGTCGTCTTGAACCACAGCTCTGCGCTGTAGGCCAGCGGCGAGTCCCACGCCTCCTGGGCGATGCCGACCGCGTTGGTCCCGTTGAACGTGGTGGCCGTGCCGGAAGCCGTGATGCCGGCCACGGAGCGGGTGACCGTTCCGGTCAGTGCGCCCGTGGGTCCTCCCGCGGCGGCATCCGTCAGGGTGGTGCTGCCGGCGGGCTCGTCGAGCCGCCAGTACAGGTCGGGACGGTCGGTCGACACCGTCGCACCGTAGGCGTCGGTCGCGACGGCGCTCCAGCTCGCGGACCGTCCGCTGGCGAGGTAGTGCGCCTGGACGTCGCCCTGCGACAGGGCCTTCGGGTAGACGGCCACGTCGTCGATGCTGCCGGCGAGGCCGGCGTCGTTCGGACGGTTGGTGAAGCCGCCGGTCTGGTCGGCGCCGATGCGCCAGTAGCCCGCGTAGCTCTTCGGTGAGGTCGCGGCCTGCGACCTGCCCGCGCGGATGCCGTCGACGTACAGCTGCATGCCGGAGCCGTCGACCGTGCCCACGAGGTGGTGCCACTGGCCGTCGTTCACCCCGGCGCGGCTGAAGATCGTGCGGTAGCTGCCGTCGTTGATCGCGAAGTTCGCACGCCCGGAGGCATCGAGATACAGCACGCGGTCGGTGCCGCCGGACGACGAGGTGCCCGTGGCGGAGTCGCCGAAGCCGACGATGCGTCCACCCCGGGTGCTGCTCGTGTTCACCCAGGCTTCGACGGTGACCGCGGCATCGCTGGGGACAACGTCCTGCGTCGTCATCCGGGGCGTGCTGCCACCGGTCGACGTCACGGCGGTGTCGGTGTCGCCTGCGAGCGCGCCCGGCGTGCCGAGGGTGAGGCTCGTCGTGGTGCCGGGCATGTCGCCGATGTCGTCGTACAGGCGCGTGCCGGAGCCCTCGCCCAGACGCCAGTAGTGCGAGGCGCCGCTGCTGCGCACGGCCGCACGATAGGCGGATGTCGCCGCATCGGAGACGGTGGTCCAGGGCGACCAGGCGCTCCATTGCACGTTGCCGTCGGCATCCTTCGCGCGCATCTGGTAACGCACCTGCGAGCCGGGTGTCTGTCCGGTGTCGGTGATGCTGAGGCTCGGCAGCGACCAGAACCGGCTGTCCGTGCGGGTGAAGGTCGCGATCTTCGTGGCCGGGCTGCGGAAGACGTCGTAGGTGATGGGGGCGCCGTCGCGGTCCCAGGCGCTCGCGAAGGGCACGCGCACCGTGCCGCGCTCGTTCGAGTACGGCGCCGGTGTCATCGCGGAGGTGTAGATGGGCCCGCTCAGGTGCGGCGACACCGTGCGCTTGCCGAACCGGGCGAGTCCCTGCTGGGCCGTGCTGCCCACCTTCGGGAACTCGCCGGCGAGCACCACGTAGTCGCTGTTGCCCGTCACGCTCCAGGCCGCTTGGCGGGCGGAGGTGTAGGACCCGAACTCCAGGTCGGGGTACCAGTTCAGCAGGCCGGCGTACGGCAGACCCGTGAAGTCCCATCCGTAGGCGTCCTTGCGCGTGATGACACCGGTCGGCGAGGTCGGTTCGGCGGTCGCCTTCATCCACCGCGACCGGGGGTTGGTGTCGGGGAACCCGCCGACGACGCTGCAGTCGTGGCGGTGACCGACAGCGTACAGCACGCCCCCCTGCGGGAAGCTCGAGTAGGTGTCGCCGAGGCAGTCGTTCACCCAGTTCAGGGCGCCCGTGTAGGGATCGGCGGCGAAGGTGCCCTCGAACGAGGCGCCGGCACCGAAGGCATAGCCCGTGCCGTAGACCTGCGTGCCGTCGGTGCTGAGGCTGGAGATCGCACCGTTCAGCCCCGCGGTGCGGATGCGGTCGACCGCCGCCCACGGCAGGGCCGCGCCCGTCGCGGCATCCAGGGCTCCCATCCCGTACGCGGCGGCGCCGTTGAGGAGGGTGAACGATCCGGCGACGATGATGCGGGAGTTGTCGGGGCTCGTCAGCATGTCCCAGACGAAGCCGTCTCCGGCGGCGGTCGGTGCCCACGGCGTGAGCGCGGCCGTCGTCGCGTTCCAGGCGGCGAGCTCGGTGCGCGGCTGACCATTGCTGGAACGGAAGTTGCCGCCGGCGTACACCGTGTCGCCGATCACGGCGAAGCCGCGCACCTGCCCGTCCGTGCGGGGCGCCCAGCCGGTGAGCGCTCCCGTCGCGACGTCGAAGGCGGCCACGTGCGCCCGTGCCTGCCCGTCGACGGTCGTGAAGTCGCCGCCGAAGTAGACCGTCTTGCCGTCGGGCGCGGCCCGGACGACCAGCCCTTGCGCGTCGAAGGAGTGCGAGAAGTTCGGGGCAGGGTTGCCCGTCGTGATGTCGAACGCGAACACGTTGTTCGCATCGATCTCTCCCGCCCCTCCCGCGGCCACCCCGGGGGGCCGGGCCTTGGTGAAGCTGCCGGTGACGTACACGGTGTTGCCGGCGACGGCCTGACTCCAGACGACGCCGTTGATCTGCCAGGTGGGCAGGAGGTCGACGGTCGCGGTCTCGGGCGCCGCAGGCGCCGCGTCCGCGTAGGCGGGCGCGGCGGTGACGACGACGGCGCCGGCGACGATCGTCGCCAGGGCGATGACGGGGGCGAGAAGGCGGGCCAGCCGCGGTCGGCGCGAAGTGGTGCGGATCATGATGTTCCTCGGACGGAGTGCGGGACGCGTTGGCGGGCGAGACGGACGGACATCAGCTGAGAGCCCCGCGGAAGACCGCGGAGGTGTGGACGGCGTCGAAGTCGACGACGATCGTGAGCGGCGTGGAGTGATCGGCCGGTGCCGCGACGGCGTACACGGCGGTCGTGATCGCTGCGGGCCCGACCGTGCCGGCGAAGTCGCGTGCGCCGGACTCCGTCGTGTACACGGGAACGAGGCGGGCTCCGGAGGGGTCGAGCACCGTGACCACGGTGGACGACACGTCGATCTCGCCGTCCGACCCGTTGGTCAGCTCGAGCGAGATGCGCGCGAACTCGCGGCCCGTCGCGGCGCCCGGTCCCTGTGCGGTCTCGGACCCGTACGTCACGGACGAGATCCTCAGCACGACGCCGTCGCCGTACGTCACCTGTTCGGCCGGCGAGGCGACCGCCGCGCTGATCGCGGGAGCGGCGGGGGCGCCGTCGCGGCCGGCTTTCGGGACGGGCGCATCCGCGGCTGCCGTCGGCGGCTCGGGGGCGGGCGATGCGGTCGCGGCCGTTCCGGGCGTCGTCGTGGGCGTCGCCGCGGCCGGCGTCGCCGCGGGCGGGGATGCCGCATCGCCGCGGGACGAGGCCGCGCAGCCCGTCGCCCCGGCGGCGACGATCAGCGCCAGCAGCGTCGCGCCGATGCCGCGGGACAGCGCCCCGGACGCAGATCTCTCGGTGGTCATGGTGTCAGCTCCTCCGTGAGTCGCGGCCGTCGTGATCCGGCCTGCGGGGAGGGTGCGTGCGCCGGCGCAGCGGCCGATCCCGTCTCCTCGCCGAGGCGTTCGAGAAGCGCCGCGGACAGCGCGCGGTGGTACCGATCGGGGGAGTGGCGCAGCCGGACGCGCTCGGCATCCCCCCAGGCGCCCTCCCGCAGCGCATCCCATTCGTCGTGCACGCGCCGCAGTCCCGCCGCGAGGGCGTCGACGTCGTCCGTGGCCACCAGGAGCGCCGAGGCGAGGTCCGCGGACGCCTCCCGCAGGCCGGTGTGGTCGGCCGCCACGACGGGGCGGGCACACAGCGCGGCCTCGATGAGCACGTTGCCGAACGACTCCGCGCCGCGCGACGGGACGACGGCGACATCGGCGGCGGAGAGGCGGTCCCACACCGAGCGCTGGAAGCCGGCGAATCGCACCCGCTCGCCGATGGCGAGCTCGGAGACGCGGTCGCGCAGGCTCTGCTCGTACCACTCGTAGCCCGGGAAGACGTCGCCGACGATCTCCAGCTCGGCCGCCAACCCGAGCCCCTGCAGCCGCGCCACCGCGTCGACGACGAGGTCGACGCCCTTGCGCGGCGAGAGCCGCCCGACGTAGACGATGCGCAGCGGTGCGTCGAGGCGGATCCGGGCGGGGGTCGGTGCCGGCGGCCCGGCGACGCCGTTGGGGACGACGCGCGCGCGATCGCGGCGCTCCAGCCACGCCGAGCCGGCGACGCGCCGACTGGTCTGAGAGTTGAAGATCACGCCCGACGCCCACCGCAGCGGGCGGGTGAGGATCGCCCGCGCGGCTGCGGGAAGCGTCGACTCGGCTTCGTGCACGTGGACGACGCTCGGCACGCCCGCGCGGCGGGCGGCGAGGATCCAGAACGGGATGGTCACGGTGTTCACCAGCACCACATCGGCGCCGACGTCGGCGATGAGGCGCCGCATCCTCGGCCCGTGCGCCACGACGTCGCGAAGCAGTCGCACGAGACCGCGCGGACGCAGGGCGCTCTTGCGGATGACGGGCGCATCGAGAAAGCGGATGTCGGCCCCGGCGGCGCGCAGGAGCGGGATGAGCGGGCCGTCGTCCGAGCTCGTCACGACCACGCGCCACCCGAGCTCGACGAGGCCGCGGACCCCTTCGAGCATCATCCGGTCCGACCCGTACAGATCGGCGGACGGGTTGGCGACGAGGACGGTGCGAGCGCGATCGGCGGCGGACATGTCAGTGCTCGGGCCAGTACTCGTCGACGAGGCTCACCGTCGACGCGATGTTCGCGCGGCTGGAGGCGCCGAACACGATCGCCTCGAGGTTGGGCAGCGCGGTCACCCACTCGATGGCTTCGCGCGGAGAGATCGCCCCGCTCGCGAAGACCGACATCGCCACGGCGCGGAAGGGCCGTCGCTCCATCGCGTCGAGATAGCTCTCCACCCCGCCCGACATGCGGAAGCCGAGCTTGTTGATGTTGGAGCAGACGATAGGGTTCTCCACCCCGGCGCGGTCGAGATCGTCGAGCACCCGCGGCAGGTTCATCGTGATGAAGCCCGGCTCGGCGCCGTAGCGCGTGCGGACGTGGTCGGCGAAGATCCGGAACGCGTCCGTGAAGCCGAGCCCCGACAACAGGTCGACGATCACGTTCTGCAGCCAGATCACCGGGGTGGACAGCCCCGCGAACATCTTCAGCTCGGCGTCGATGAGCAGCGTCGCCACGCCCTCGATGTCCTTGCGGGCGAACGAGGACGCGCCGCGGGCGATGCTGTCGAGCAGACCCTCCTCCGGCAGGAACCGCCGCACGGCCCCGAGGAAGCCGTCGTCGGTGATCGCGTTCGCGTACTTGTGCGCGTACGGCATGCACGGGAAGAAGCTCATGCCCTCGTAGCGGTCGGGATGGGTCCGCACGCGTTCGGCGATCTCCCCGATGCGGTCGTGGGTGGTGCACATGAACGTGTGGACGCCCTCGTCGTACGCGGCATCCAGCACCGACATGATCGCGTCGGTGTCCTGGAAGCGCATCTGCTGGGCGCGCGCCTTCTCCTCCGACATGTGGTTCACCCCGAAGAACTGGTTGTCGCCGAACAGCAGGCGATCCATGGTCCGGGTGGACGACGGTGTGATGAGAGTCATCGTGCTCCTCCTCGCAGCGCACGCAGCGCCGTTCCGAACGGGTTGCCGCGTCGAGCGGGCAGGGGCGTGATTGTGGCGACGTGTCCGGGGGTCGTCAGCCTCGCGTCGACGCGGGTCGCGTCTTCGCTGATCATGGCGATGACGCGATCGGTGGCGGCGGCCGAGCCGAAGTCGTTCTGACCGTGCACGGCGTGCGCACGCACGCGCCACACGAAGGTGTCGAGCTGCGCGCTGTACTCCTCGCCGCGCAGGTAGAACCAGGGCGCGGCGGTGAGGTCGGTCGTGTAGCGGACGTTCCAGCCGGCGCGATAGCCCTCGGGGATCTCGGCCGTGTCGCGCAGGTAGACCTGGATCTCCTGCCGGTCGGCGTAGATGCGCCCGTGCTCGCCCCAGAGGGTCACCTTCGTCGTCATCTTGCGCTGCGACTCGTCGGACCAGTTCGCGATGATCTGCGCCGTCCCCTGTGGGTAGTGGAGGGTCGCGGCGACGGCGTCGTCGATCTGGGCGGAGAAGATGCTGGTGAGCTGGCTTCCGCTGACGGACTCCGGCTCGCCGAGATACCAGGTCAGCAGGTTCAGCGGGTGGGCGGCGTAGTCGTACAGGCATCCTCCGCCCGTGGCCCGCTGACTGCGCCACGTGTGACCCGAGGGTTTGAGGACCACCGGCCCGTACGCCTCCGCGAGTGCGGTCTCCACCGTGCCGATCGCTCCGAGCTCCAGCAGTCGCTGCACCTCGCGGAACGCCCCGACGAAGCGGTTGTGGTACCCGACCTGGGTGACGATCCCGCGCGCCTCGGCGAGGGCGGTCAGCTCCGCGCCCTCGTCGGGGTCGATCACGAGCGGCTTCTCGCAGAACACATGGATGCCGCGGCGGATCGCCTCGCGGATCATCCCCGCGTGCAGGTGGGTGGGAGTGGCCACGATGATCGCGTCGGGCTGCGCCGTGTCGAGCATCTTGCCGAGATCCTTGAAGGTCGCCACCCCCGTGTACTTGGCGAGGACGTCGAGGAGGTACCCCGTCGCGTCGCACACGCCGACGAGGTTCACCTCCGGGTGCGCCTTGATCATGGACAGGTGAGACAGCCCCATTTTGCCGAGGCCCACGACAGCGACATCGATCACACCAGCACCTCCGTTCGTCGAGTGACATGGCCGTGGCGCGCGAGCGCCGTGAGCAGCGACTGCTCGTACTGGGCACCGATGTGGTCCCAGGTGAACTCCTCGCGGTGGCGCGCGCGGCTCGCCTCGCCCATGCGACGTCGGCGTCGCGGGTCGGCGAGCAGGTCGTCGAGCAGGTCGCCGAGATCGTCCGCGCCTCGGAAATAGGCGTTCCCGGGGCCGGCGACCCACGTGTTGTACCTGTTGTCGTGGGCCACGACGGCGTTGCCGGCGCCCATCGCCTCGACCAGGGACGGGTTCGTGCCCCCGACGGTGTGCCCGTGCAGGTAGAGCGCGCTGTGGAAGCGCAGCGCCTGCAGGCGCCCGCTGTCGAAGATCGCCCCGGGGAAGCGCACCTCGTCGGATGCCGCCGCGCGGACGGCGACGTGGTACGGATCGGTGTCGGTGTACGGGCCCACCACGACCAGCGGCATCCCGCGGCGTCGCGCGGACCACGCGGTGACGATCTCGAGGACGGAGTTCTCGGGGATGGGACGGCAGACCACGATGCCGTAGGCGTCGGGCTCGAGGTGCAGGTCGCGCACCGGCGCGACCGGTGCCGACGTCACCGAAGGGGCGCCGTAGGTGATGGTCTCGACCCGGCGGCGGCCGAAGTGGCGTCCGAGATAGGCCGAGATGACGGGGTGGTCGCCGATCAGGACGTCGCCCACGAGACCCGCGAGGCGTTCGTTGGCCAGCAGGATGCCCTGCTTCGCGAGGCCCCACCGGCGGCGGGTCCACTCCATGCCGTCCATGTTGATCACGTTCGGGATGCCGCGAAGGCGCGGCATGACGTCGAGGACGCCCGTGTTGTAGCCGAACGTCAGCCAGACGTCGCCGTCGCGGTGGTGGTGCGTCGCGTGGCGGATGGACACGAGGTCGAAGTGCGAGGTGCCCTTCCAGCCGTCGCGCGGCTCGGGGATGAGGACGCGTTCGATGCCGTTCCACCGGTCGGAGGCGATCTCGCCCTCCCCGTCGACCTGGCAGTAGACGACGACGTCCCACCCGTGGTCGCGCAGGGACAGCCCCACGTGCTCGGCGGCGGTCTCGAACCCGCCGTAGGCGGCCGGAACCCCGTGGGTGCCGAGGATGCGGACGGTGCGGCGCGTCATCAGTAGGCCCCGTCCGGGCGGAGCATGACGCGCACCGTCCGCCACATGAGCACCAGGTCGGTCATGACGGTCCAGTTCTCGACGTAGCGCAGGTCGAGGCGCACGCTCTCCTCCCAGCTCAGGTCGCTGCGTCCGCCCACCTGCCAGGGGCCGGTGATACCCGGCTTGATGTAGAGCCGGCGGAGGACGTCGTCGTCGTACGTCGCGACTTCGCTCGGGAGGGGAGGGCGCGGACCCACGACGCTCATGTCGCCGACCAGCACGTTCCAGAACTGGGGAACCTCGTCGAGCGAGTACTTCCGCAGGATCCGGCCCACGCGGGTGACACGAGGGTCGTCGTGCATCTTGAACAGCGGGCCCGCGCCCTCGTTCGCCGCGAGCAGCGCGGCGCGCCGCTCCTCGGCATCCACGGTCATCGAGCGGAATTTGATCATCCGGAACTCGTGACCGTCCCGTCCGACCCGTGCCTGGGGAAAGAGCAGCGGACCGGGCGAGTCGAGCCGGATCGCGAGGGCGATGACGGCCGCGACCGGTGCGAAGAGCAGAAGGGCCGTGGCGGACACGACGATGTCGAGCGCGCGCTTGGCGAGATAGGCGCGACCGGCGAACGAGGCGATCTCGACGTGGATGAGCGGCAGGCCCTCGATCGGGCGCAGCGACATGCGGGGTCCGGCGACGTCGGACAGGCGGCTCGAGATGACGAGCTCGGCCGCCGTGTTCTCCAACTGCCAGGCGAGGTGCTTGATGTCGTCGGGATCGCGATCACCGCCGCTGGCGACGATGATCGTGTCGGCGTCGAGGGCGGCGGCCGCCTCCGCGACGGTGTGCGTGCGCAGGACCGGGTAGGTGGCGTCGTCGACGCGGAGACTGTCGAGCTCGTCGCCGCGCAGCGAGGCCCCGACGACCTGATAGCCCAGCCCGGGGTCGGCGATCGTGCGGATGACGTACTCGACGTCGGCGCGGTCGCCGACCACCATGGCGCGCGAGGTGTAGGCCCCGGTCGCGCGGCGGCGGATCAGCCAGCGGCGCCACAGCCAGCGCTCCACGAGCAGGACGCTGACGCCCAGCGGGAGCGCGACGAACAGTTGAGAGCGGATGCCGTCGACGTCGAGGGCGACGTCGAGCATCGCCAGCAGCCCGAACGCGAACCCGGTCGCGTGCACCAGCCGGGTGTACTCGGCGGCGCCCGAGCCGATCAGCTTCACATCGCGCGTGGCGAACAGCGACAGCATCAGCAGCCACACGGCCGCGGTCACGAGGGCGATCTGACCGACGAGGCCGGGGTCGCCGGCGGCGAGCGGACCGCCGGCGACCCCTGTCGACACGACCGTCGCGATCGCGCAGGTGATCACGACCGCGGCGGCGTCGCTCGTGCGCAGGATCCACCGGTAGCGGCGTTCCCACGAGTGACGCCGCTCCAGCGCCCGTGACGGGCCGGCGGTCGCCGATGCCCGCGAGGTGATCGTCGTGAACGGCGCGGCGAAGCCCGTTCGCGCGATGCTCGCGGCGTCGTGGATCGCGGTCATCGCGTGACCACCGCCACGACGGAACGCAACAGCAAAGTCGGCATTTTGCCCCCCAGCAAACCGACGGGCGAATCGTGATCCGCCCCATCCCCAGTAAGACGACGCGAAGACCCCCGTCTCCTGCGGACCAACCCCCCGGCTGTCACGCGTGCGTCGGGAGCGACTCTACCCCGCCGATCGTGCGGAGCGCCACCGTCAATCGTCAGACTGTAGACAGATCCCGTTCCCCCGGTGTTCAGACGCGCTCGCCGCCCGCGCCCTCC
>NZ_JBXAFF010000065.1:0-12237 GCF_058792815.1 Microbacterium sp. MPR-TSA4 | reverse complement strand
ACCCAGCCGAAGCTGAGACGAGGTTATTTGGCATTTGACAAGTGCACGCTGTTGAGTTCTCAAGGATCGGATGCTCCCGTGTTCCAGCCTCTCGGCTCTCTTCACGGGGCAACGTCACGTGTGCGACGAGCTCGGCACGGACACATCCCGAAGGAGGATCCACGCAGGACTCGCTGCGGCGGCAGAGTCGCTCTCGCGTCTGCCGCACTCACTCCCACGATCCGTCTGCGACGATCTCGAGGAGGGAGGATTCCCATCCTAGACCAGAAGTCCTGTTCTCTCTACCGAGAGGTTTGGGATGGGGGTGGTTCTCCGCTTGAGGGGGCGAGGCCTTCCGGCCCTTCGCTCTTCCCTGTGGGGCGAACAAGTAATAACTTACGCGGCGTGCCGACATCGGGCAAATCTGGGCTGCATCTCGGGCGTGTCGCGCCCTCCGCGCCGCCGTCCTGCGGCGTCGCGGGTCGTAGGCTCCCCCACATGGACACCCGTCCGCTCCACGCGCGTCTCCCCGTCGGCCGCCTCGCCCGCGCGGCCGTCCGCGCCGCGGGCGACGAAGCCGCCAGATGGGCGGGCGCGGCGCCGGTCGACCCGGATCCGGCTGCCGTGACGGTCGCGTACACGAGCGAGCGGTGGATGCGTCTGGACGACGCACCGATCACCGCGTTCGCCCCGCTGTCGGGCTTCTTCCGCACGCGGGACGGCTGGGTGCGCACGCACGCGAACTATCCCCACCACGCCCGCGCGCTGCGCTCCGCCCTCGGGCTCGACGCGGCGGGCGCGGCCGAGGCCTCCGCCGCCGCGGATGATGCCGAGCGGGTGCGGGAGCGGCTGGCGACGCTCTCCACGGCGCACGCGGAGGCGTCGATCACGGCCGCGGGCGGGCTGTGCGTCGCCGTCGTCCCGGCGCAGCACGCCACCGACGAGCGCCTGCGCGCCTCCCCCGCGGTGTCGGTGACACGCATCGGGGAGGCGGCCCCGCGCCCCGGGCGCGCGTCGCCCGCCGATGCGCCGCTGCGCGGCATCCGCGTGCTGGATCTGACCCGCGTCATCGCCGGCCCGGTGGCGACGCGCACCCTGGCACTCCTGGGCGCCGACGTCCTCCGCGTCGACTCCCCCCGTCTGCCCGAGCCGGCCGCCCAGCACCTCGATACGGGCCAGGGCAAGAGGAGCACCCTCCTCGACCTGGACCGTCCCGCCGATCGCGCGGTGTTCCGGCGCCTCGCCGCGGAAGCCGACACGATCGTGCTGGGCTATCGTCCGGCCGCGCTCACGCGCCTGGACCTGTCGCCCGACGCACTGGCCGCACTGCGGCCGGGTGTCGTGGTCGTACGGCTGAGCGCCTGGGGCGAGAGCGGAGGGCGGGGTTTCGACAGTCTCGTCCAGGCGGCATCCGGTATCTCGTGGATCGAGTCCACGACGGCCGACGTTCCCGGAGCCCTCCCGGCGCAGGCACTGGATCACACGGCGGGCTACCTGCTGGCCGCCCACACGATGGCGACGCTGCGCCGCCGGCGCGCGGAGGGCGGGAGCTGGCTCGTCGAGACGTCGCTGCGGCGCATCGCCGCCGAGCTCCTCGGGATGCCGCGCGCACGACCGGGGGTGGACGATCTGGCCCCCGTCCCCGACCCCGATCGCCATCTGCAGCGCTTCACGGTGGGGGGCCGGAGCGTCGTGACGGCGGCTCCCGCGATCGCCTACGCGGGCGCTCCCCCGCGCTTCGCCGCGCCGCGGGAGTGGGGCGGCGACGCTCCCGCCTGGCTGCCGCGCTGAACGGCGACGGCCCCCGCTCCGCAGAGCGAGGGCCGTCGTGAGAGGCAGGGTCGCTTACTGGGCGGCCTTGACGATCTCGAGGAGCTTCGGGCTGTTGGCGTAGGCCTCGGCCGCGTTCTCCTTGGTGACGATGACCGGCGGCAGCAGGTACGCCGGGACGACCTTGACACCGTTGTCGTACTGGGTGGTGTCGTTGACCTCCGGCGCCCCGCCCTTCTGGAGCGACTGGATCATCTTGATGGTCTGGGCGACCAGCAGCGAGGTGTCCTTGTTGATGGTCGAGTACTGCTCGCCCGCCATGATCGACTTGACCGACTCGGCCTCAGAGTCCTGACCGGTCACGGTGAACTGCGAGATGTTCTTGCCGGCCTGCTTCACCGAGGTGATGATGGCGCGCGCCAGCGTGTCGTTCGGCGACAGGACGCCGTCGATCGTCGCCGACGTGTAGTTGGCGGCGAGCAGCGAGTCCATCCGGCTCTGTGCGTTCTCGGCCTTCCAGCCCTGCGTGGCCGTCTGCTGGATGTCGGTCTGACCCGACACGACCTTGAGGGTGCCGTCGTCGATCTTCGGCTGCAGCACCTTCATGGCGCCGTTGAAGAAGACCGCCGAGTTGGCGTCGTCGGGCGAGCCGGAGAACAGCTCCACGTTCCACGGCGCACCGTGGCCCGAGCGCTTCTCGAGGCCGTCGAGCAGGGCCTGGCCCTGCAGCTCGCCGACCTTGAAGTTGTCGAACGCGACGTAGTAGTTCACGTTCGGCGTGTTCTCGATGAGGCGGTCGTAGGCGATCACCGTGACACCGGCATCCGCCGCCTGCTGCAGCTGCGTGCCGAGCTGCTTGCCGTCCTTGGCGCCGATGACGATGACCTTGGCGCCGTTGGTGATCATGGCCGAGATCTGGTTCTGCTGCTCGGCGACCGTGTTGGATGCCGGGGCGTACTGCACGTCCGCCTTGAAGCCGGCCGCCTTCAGACCGTCCTCGAACAGACCGCCGGCGAGCACCCAGTTCTCCGACGTCTTGTCGGGCAGGGCGATGCCGATCGTGGCGTCCGCGGCGAAGCCCGCCGCCGCGCCCGCCGATGCGGTCGCGTCGCCGCCGCGCCCGGAGCTCGAGCAGCCGGTGAGCGCGAGTGCCGTGACGGCGGCCACCGTGGCTGCCGCAAGAGCGATTCTCTTCATTGATTCATCACTTTCTCTGGTGAGGGTGAGGCGAGTCGGTCCCGGACCTACACCTTGGGGAGGTCGGCCGGCTGGCTCGACTCGTTCGTGCCCGACGTCGGTATGACGGCGGGGACGTCTGTGATCAGCTCGGTGCTCCGGTCGCGACGGCGCATGAGCAGACCGATGATGGACGGGCCGCCGCGACGCTTGCTGATGACGTCGACGGCGACGGCGAGCAGAAGGACGAGGCCCTTCGTGATCGACACCGAGTCGGCGCCGGCGCCGATGAGCTGGAGCCCGTTGTTGAGGAAGGCCATGACCAGGCCGCCGATGATCGAGCCGATCACCGTGCCGATGCCGCCCGACACCGCGGCGCCGCCGATGAAGACGGCCGCGATCGCGTCCAGCTCCCAGCCGTTGCCGTCCTGGGGGCCGGATGCCGTGGCGCGACCGACGTAGATCATGCCGGCGATCGCCGCGAGCACCGACATGTTCATCATCACGAAGAAGTCGACGCGACGGTCCTTCACGCCCGACAGCGCGGCCGCGAGGCGGTTGCCGCCGACGGCGTAGATGTGGCGGCCGAACACGGTGCGGTTGGTGACGAAGGAGTAGATGACCACGAGCACCAGCAGGATGACGCCCGAGATCGGGAAGCTCGTGCCGGGGCGGCCGGTCGCGAACAGCCACGCGGCCCAGAGGATCGCGGCGGAGAGGATGACCACCTTGACCACCGACACCCACACGGGGGCGGACTCGGCACCGATCTTGGCCTGCTGGCGGCGCAGGCGCCACTCGTTGTAGACGATCCAGGCCACGCCGATGAGCCCCAGGAGCATCGTGAGCACGTTGAAGTCGACCGCGATGGGCAGCTCCGGGAGGTAGCCCGAGCCGATGTAGCTGTACTCCGGCGGCACGGGGGTCGTCGTCGACTGCCCGATCCACTGGTTGCCGCCGCGGAAGATGAGCATGCCGGCGAGGGTCACGATGAAGGCGGGCACGCCCACGTACGCCACCCAGAACCCCTGCCAGGCGCCGACGAGCGCGCCGACGACGAGGCCGATCGCGATGGCGAGCGGCCACGGGGTGTTCCACTCGTTCATCGACTTGGCGACGATGATCCCGACGAAGGCGGCGACCGAGCCGACCGACAGGTCGATGTGGCCCATGATGATGACCATCACCATGCCGATCGCGAGGATCAGGATGTAGGACTGCTGGCTGACGACGTTGATGAGGTTCTGCGGCGACAGGGTCGTGCCGCCGGTCCAGATCTGGAAGATCAGGATGATGGCGATCAGCGACGCCAGGATGCCGAACTGTCGGAGGGAGGAGGTGCTCCCCCCGAACATCTTCTTCAGGTCGGAGAAACCGCCTGAGCTCTTGGTGGGTACCGTCTCGGTGCTCATCGTTGTGCCTTCTGTCGTGCGGAGGTCATGCTGCGCATGAGGTTCTCGGGGGTTGCTTCAGCGACGGGCAGATCATCCGTGATCTGGCCCTCGAAGATCGTGTAGATGCGGTCGGAGATGCCGAGCAGCTCGGGCAGCTCGCTGGAGATGAGGATCACGCCCTTGCCCTGCGCGGCCAGCTGCTGGACGATCGTGTAGATCTCGTACTTGGCCCCCACGTCGATGCCGCGTGTCGGCTCGTCGAGGATGAGCAGCTCCGGGTCGGTGAACATCCACTTCGCCAGCACGACCTTCTGCTGGTTGCCGCCGGACAGCTTCGAGACGCCGACGTCGACGCTCGGGGTCTTGATCCTGAGCTTCTTGCGGTAGTCGTCGGCGATGTCGTTCTCGGCGTACGGGTCGATGACGCCGTTGCGCGCGATCTTGGACAGCTTCGCCGCGACGATGGAGCGCTTGATCGTGTCGAGGAGGTTCAGCCCGAGGACCTTCCGGTCCTCGCTCACGTAGGCCATGCCGTGATCGATCGCGGACTGTACGTCCTTGATCACGACCTCCTTGCCGTCGATGAGGATCTGGCCCGACTCGTACACGCCGTACGAGCGGCCGAACAGGCTCATCGCGAGCTCGGTGCGGCCGGCGCCCATGAGACCGGCGATGCCGACGATCTCGCCGCGGCGGACGTGGAGGTTCGAGTGCTTGGCGACCAGCCGCTCGGGGATCTGCGGGTGGCGCACCGTCCAGTCGCGCACCTCAAAGAACACCTCGCCGATGTGTGGCGTGCGGTCGGGGAAGCGGCTCTCCAGCGAGCGCCCCACCATCCCGCGGATGATGCGGTCCTCGTCGACGGTGCCGGAGGCGACGTCCAGGGTCTCGATCGTGCGCCCGTCGCGGATGATGGTGATCGAGTCGGCGATCTGCTCGATCTCGTTGAGCTTGTGGCTGATGATGATCGAGGTGATGCCCTTCCCCTTGAGGGAGAGGATCAGATCCAGCAGGTGCTGGGAGTCGTCCTCGTTCAGGGCCGCCGTCGGCTCGTCCAGGATCAGGAGCTTGACGTCCTTGGCGAGGGCCTTCGCGATCTCGACGAGCTGCTGCTTGCCGACGCCGAGGTGCTTGATCTGCGTGTCGGGGTCGTCGCGCAAGCCGACGCGGGCGAGCAGGTCCACGGCGCGCAGCCGCGCCTGGGCCCAGTCGATGACGCCGCCGCGGCCGATCTCGTTGCCCAGGAAGATGTTCTCCGTGATCGACAGCTCGGGGATCAGCGCGAGCTCCTGATGGATGATCGCGATGCCGGCGTTCTCGCTGGCACGGATGTCGCGGAACTGCACGACCTCCCCGCGGTACCAGATGTCGCCGCTGTAGGTGCCGTAGGGGTAGACCCCCGAGAGCACCTTCATGAGCGTCGACTTGCCCGCGCCGTTCTCGCCGCAGATCGCGTGGACCTCGCCGGCCGCGACCGTGATCGAGACGTCGCTGAGGGCCTTCACCCCCGGGAACTCCTTCGTGATGGAGCGCATCTCCAGGATCGGCACTGCATCCGCCATCGTGCGCGACCTCCTCGTCGTCGGTTGTCGTTCTTCTTTGATCGAGCGTCAATGTGACCGTTCACATCGCTTGAACATCGTGCACCCTCCGAGCGACGTTGTCAATCGCCCGAATCCGCCGTTATCGAAGCGTCATCTTCGGGCGGAGATCGGCGCCGCGCACGACTCGCGGACGACGAGGGACGGCTCCAGATTCATGCCGTCAACGGCATCCACCGCGACGTCCGGCGCGCCGATCGCGCGCAGCAGCGCGATCATGGCGCGCTCCCCCAGCCCCGCGAACTGCTGGTGCACCGTCGTGAGCGGCGGCCACCCGTGGGCGGCGAGCGGGATGTCGTCGAAGCCCACGACGCTCACCTGACGCGGAACGTCGACGCCCACGTCGCGGAAGCCGTGGATCATGCCCAGCGCCATGGCGTCGTTCGCCGCGAAGACGGCGGTGAAGTCGAGCCGCCGCGACAGCTCCACGGCGGCGTGATAGCCGAAGTCCGCCGTCCAGTCGCCGAGGATGGGAGGTCGCGTCGGCAGATCGGCGTCGGAGAGCGCGTGCAGGTAGCCCTGCATCCGGCTCTCCGCCTCGATCCAGTCCTGAGGGCCGGCCAGATGCACGATCTCGGCATGGCCGAGGCCGATGAGGTGCTCGGTCGCGAGGCGGGCCCCCCGCACCTGGTCGTCGGCGAGCTCGGCGATCCCGCGCTCGGCGCTGTGCAGTCCGAGGTAGGGGATGTCCACGTCGAGCTCGGCGAGCACGTCGAACACCCGCACTTGCGGCGCGTGCACGATGATGCCCTCGACCGATTGGCGTCGCAGGTGCTCGACGGCGGCGGCGATGGTCTCCGGACGCGTGTCGCGCAGATAGGCGGAGTTCACCCAGTAGCCGCGTTCGCGGGCCGCATCCTCGAGCGCGGCGAGACTCGACGACGGGCCGTACTCCCCGCGCGAGCCCAGCACGACGCCCAGCGTCTGCGATCGGCTCGTGACGAGGGCGCGCGCGGCCTGGTTGGGCCGGTACTTCAGATCGGCCATCGCGTCGAGCACGCGCTGCTTGGTCTCCGGCCGGATCGAGGGGTGCCCGTTGAGCACTCTGGAGACGGTCTGGTACGACACGTCGGCGGCACGCGCGACGTCGCGGATGCTCGCGCTACGCGCCTTCTCCTCGCCAGCCGACACGGTGCCCTCGCCTTCGATGTGCACGTTCACATTACCGCGGTCGCGGGCTCGCCGTCACGCCGCACGGCGCCGGCGCACCGCGATGGCGATGCACAGGACGAGCGTCGCGGCGCCCCACACGGCGCACGCCGGCGGCAGCACCCGGTAGGCCAGGTGCTGCACGGTCCACGCGGACGTGAACGGACCGTGGACGACGACGCCGATCGCCCAGGCGCACACCAGGACGAGCGGCAGCGACAGCCACCACGACCAGCGCACGGCCGCGGGGATGCCGGTGGCCGGGGTGGACGGCGGACGACGGCGCAGCCAGAGGAACGCGGCGACGGCCAGCACGATCAGACCGAACGCGCTCGAGCCGTACTGCAGCCACTTGAGGCCGAGCAGAGGCCCCCAGCGCTCGTCGAGGGCGGGGAACAGAGTCGTCCCCCATCGCCCCTCGTGCGTGAACGCGTCCCACGCGATGTGGGAGGCGACGCCCAGCAGCAGCGAGAGCGCGGCCAGCAGTGCCGAGGCCCACGCGGACCGGCGGCTCCACCACGCGGGGATGCCGACACGGTCCCACTCCGCCGGCAGCCGCGCGGCGAGCCAGGTCGGCGACAGCGCCCGGACGGCGGGACGCAGCAGGAGGTACCACAGCACGGTCAGTCCGGCGGCGATGAGGGTGGACACGGCGAGGTTCGTGTGCGTCAGCTGGTACGACACCGGCGTCCCGCGGACGAACAGCGGGAGGTCGGGCGTCATCGCCCCGATCGCGACCGCCGCGGGCAGCAGCGGCGTGCGCACGAACGGCAGCGCCACCACGGCGTGCGAGACGGTGAACGGCATGCGACTCCCGGCGTTCGGTGGCGAACCGGATCAGACCGCGGGCGCGACGAAGAGCCCGGCGAGGGTCTTCTTGCCGCGGCGCAGCACCGCGACTCCACCCGGCAGCGTGCCCGTGATCGCCGTGGACTCGTCGTCGATCTTGACCCCGTCGAGGCTGACCCCGCCCTGGGCGATGGAACGGCGCGCCTCGCTGAGGCTCGTGCACAGGCCCGTCTCCACGAGCGCCTGCACGACCGTCGTCCCGGCGGCGATGGCGGCGTGCGGCAGCTCCTCCAGCGCGGTGCGCAGCGTCGCCGCGTCGAGCGCGGACAGATCCCCCGCTCCGAACAGCGCCTCGGATGCCGCGATCACGGCGGCCGCGGCCTCCGGGCCGTGCACCGTCGTGGTCACCTCGAGGGCGAGACGCTTCTGCGCCGCGCGACGGAACGGCTCCGCCGCGACGAGCTCGGCGTACTGCTCGATCTCGGCGCGGGTGAGGAACGTGAAGATCTTGAGGCGCTCGACGACATCCGCATCGTCGGTGTTCAACCAGAACTGGTACATGCGGTACGGGCTGCACATCGCGGCATCCAGCCAGATGGCGTTGCCCTCGCTCTTGCCGAACTTCGTGCCGTCGCTGTTCGTGATCAGCGGGGTGCCGATCGCGTGCACGGAGGTGCCCTCGACGCGGTGGATGAGGTCGGCGCCGCTCGTGAGGTTGCCCCACTGGTCGGATCCGCCGGTCTGCAGCACGCACCCGTACTGGCGGTGCAGCTCGAGGTAGTCCATCCCCTGCAGGATCTGGTAGCTGAACTCGGTGTAGCTGATGCCGGCTTCGGAGTTCAGGCGGGCCGCGACGGCATCCTTCTTGAGCATCGTGCCGACGCGGTAGTGCTTCCCGATCTCGCGGAGGAAGTCGATCGCGCTCATCGGCGCGGTCCAGTCGAGGTTGTTCACCATGCGCGCGGCGTTGTCGCCCTCGAAGCTGAGGAACCGCTCGACCTGCGCGCGCAGCGCGGCGACCCACTCGGCGACCGTGTCCTTGGTGTTGAGGGTGCGCTCGGCGGTCGGGCGCGGGTCGCCGATCAGTCCGGTCGAGCCTCCGACGAGGCCCAGGGGGCGGTGCCCGGCGAGCTGCAGACGGCGCATGAGCAGCAGCTGCACGAGGTTGCCGAGGTGCAGGCTGGGCGCCGTCGGGTCGAAACCGCAGTAGTACGTGATCGGCTCGCCGCCCAGCAGATCGCGCAGAGCGGTCTGGTCGGTGGACACGTGCACGAGTCCGCGCCAGACGATCTCGTCCCAGACGTTCTCGAACGACGGATCGTTGGCGGGGGCCAGTGCGCGCGCGGGCGCGGAGGCACTCACGAAGGCGGTTTCAGACACGCGACCCAGGCTATCAGCGCCGGATGCCGGGGCCCGGGCCCGCCGACGCCGCCGGGTCGGAGGCGCGTGCGAGACTGACGGGCATGGACCCGCAGACCGACGCGATCGTCACGACGATCGTCGTGATCGCCGTCTTCGCCGCGCTCTGCGCCGCCCTCGTGCTCGTCACGCTCTCCCTCCGCCGCCCGCGCGGCGCGATGCTGGCGGCCGCGGCAGCGATCGTGGCGGTGGCCCTGGTCGTCCTCAGCATCCTCCCGTTCACGGTCCCGGTCGTCTTCGGCGTGCTGCTGGCCCTTCCCGGCGTCGCGCTCGCGGTGGTCGGCGGCGACCCGTTCACCCGCTGGGTGCTGGGGATCGCGGACGGCGGACGCACCTCGGTGGGGCCGCGCGGCGGCATCCTCGTCGAGATGATGGCCGAGAGCGCGGGCGGCCCTCCGCGCGAGGAGGAGATCCTCCGCGGCGGCACGACGATCGGCTACCTCGAGCGGGCGTGCACCGCCCTCGGGATCGTGGCGGGCTTTCCCGGTGCGGTCGCGGTGGTCGTCGCGGTGAAGGGCGTCGGCCGCTTCACCGAGCTCGCGACCCCCGCCGCGCGCGAGCGGTTCATCGTCGGCACGCTGGCGAGCCTGCTCTGGGCGTGCGCCGTGGCCGGCGTCGTGTGGCTCGCGATCTGGTGACTCAGCTGCCCGGTTCGACGTCCCCGGCCTCGATCAGCTGGCGGAACCCCTCGATCAGCGCCGCGGCGCCCGCGGAGCCGAGGGCCTGCGAGACGGCCGACTGGGTGATCCCCTCGGTCGATGCGAGCTCGGCCTGCGTCGCTCCGCGCAGCCGGCCGTAGGTCAGGCGCCGGGCGCGCGCGGTCATCTCGCTGACGATGCGATCGCGGGCCAGGAGGTAGGCGTTCGCGACCCGGATGCCGGGGTCGGCGACATCGGCGGCGGCGGCGATCCACGTGCGCGCGCCGGGGATCGTCCGCGCCTGCTTGGCGTGGATGACGTCGATCGCCTCCCGCGCCGCCCACCAGCCGGGGCCTTCGGCGAGCGCGCCGACGCGGGAGGGGACCTCGCCGAGCGCGCCGACGCCGATGCCGAACCGGCAGTCGATGCCGTCCGGCAGGGCCAGCCGGAGCATGAGCAGGGCGGCCATCGCGGCCTCCAACGACGGATAGACGCCCTGCAGCTCGTCGCCGACCGTGGGACGCAGGGCACGCTCGGCGAGCGGGAGATCCTCCTCGACCCGCGCCACGGCGTCTTCGAGCGCGCGTTGCGCACCCGCCCGGTCGGGGAGGGTGCGCGATCCGACGATGTCGGCGATGACGGCGACGCTCATAAGACCAGCTTATAGCTGATATTCCTGAATTATCAGGCTCTGGCTGTTATTTCGGATCGATCAGCGTATGCGCCGCGCTCTGCGCCCGCGCCACGAGCTCGGCGCGCTGCTCCGCCACCCGCACGCCGGCGGTGCCGCCGGCCCCCGTCCGGCTGGAGACCGACCCTTCGATCGAGAGCACCTGCCGCACCGCCGGTGTCAGCTGCGGCGACACCTCGGCGAGGAGCGCGTCGTCGGCATCCTCGAGGCCGATGCCCCGGTCTTCGCACGCCCGCACGAGGGCGCCGGAGATCTCGTGGGCGTCGCGGAACGGCACGCCCTGCTTCACGAGCCACTCCGCGACATCCGTGGCGAGGGAGAAGCCGGCCGGCGCGAGCGCCGCCATCCGCTCCGTGTCGAAGCGCAGCGTCGCGATCATCCCGGCGAAGGCGGGGAGCACGGTCTCGAGCGTGAGCACCGAATCGAAGACGGGCTCCTTGTCCTCCTGCAGATCGCGGTTGTAGGCCAGCGGCAGCGCCTTCAGCGTCGCGAGCAGTCCGGACAGGTTGCCGATGAGCCGGCCCGCTTTGCCGCGCGCGAGCTCGGCGATGTCGGGGTTCTTCTTCTGCGGCATGATGCTCGAACCCGTGGAGTAGCCGTCGTCGAGGGTGACGAAACCGAACTCGCGGGTGTTCCAGATGATGACGTCCTCGGCGAAACGCGAGATGTCGACCGCGATCATCGCGGCGATGAAGGCGAACTCGGCGACGACGTCGCGCGCGCTCGTGCCGTCGAGGGAGTTCTCGGCGGGCCGGTCGAGCCCCAGCCGATCGGCCACCAGCTGCGGGTCGAGACCGAGCGTCGCGCCGGCGAGCGCTCCCCCGCCGTAGGGCGAGACGGCGGCACGCGCCGACCAGTCGCGCAGGCGCTCGAGGTCGCGCACGAGCGGCCAGCCGTGGGCCTGCAGGTGGTGCGCGAGCAGGATCGGCTGCGCGTGCTGCAGGTGCGTGCGACCGGGCATGATCGCGTCGGGGTGCGCGTCCGCCTGCGCGACGATCGCGTCGATCACGCGCAGCAGATCGCGGGCGATGACGCGCGCGTGGTCGAGCAGATAGAGCCGCACCAGCGTCGCGATCTGGTCGTTGCGGCTGCGACCGGCGCGCAGTTTGCCGCCGAGCGCGGGGCCGATCTCCGCGATGAGCGCGGCCTCGAGGGCGCCGTGGACGTCCTCGTCGCCGGGCTGCGCGACCAGGGTGCCGTCCTGCACGGCGGCGGCGAGGGCGTCGAGACCGGCGTGCATGCGGGCCTCCTCGTCGCCCGTCAGGTAGCCCGCCGCGGCGAGCGCGGCTGCGTGCGCGTGCGAGCCGGCGAGGTCGTAGGGCGCGAGCACCCAGTCGAAGTGGGTCGAGCGGCTGAGCGCCGCCAGCTCCGGCGAGGGTCCGGAGGCGAAGCGCGCCCCCCAGAGGGCGCCGTCGTTCGTGCCGTGCGGTGTCGTTTCGCTCACCGCACCAGCCTACCGAGCGCCGCGTCGCCGCCCGCCGCACCCCTTCATCCGTCCCGTGCGGTCGCGTCGCGGCATCCGAGACGACCACACGGGACGGATGAGCGAGCGGCGCCGCCTCCTCCCCCGCGCCAGTGCGGCGGATGGCGTCCACGGAGGAGGAAGGAGAGGGAGGGCGCGGGGGAGGAGG
>NZ_JBXAFF010000064.1:0-12443 GCF_058792815.1 Microbacterium sp. MPR-TSA4 | reverse complement strand
CCCCAGGACGCCGCCGACGAGGGTGAGCGTCGCCGCGACCAGCGCGACGACGACGTGATCGCCCAGCCACCGCCGGCGCGCGACCCCCGATGACAGCAGCAGCTCGGCGGTGCCGCGGGTCTCGTCCTGGCGGGCGCGGACGATGGTCTGCGTCGCCGCGCACGCCGCGAAGACGCCCAGCATCACGAAGAAGACCACGACGAGGCCCCGCGCGAGATCCGCGCCGGCGCCCCCGAGGGCCCGCAGGACGGCGGTGACCGCCGGGTTGTCGTCGCCGATCCGGTCGGCCACGGAGCCCAGCGAGGTCGAGAGGACGCCGACGAGCACCCCCGCCGCCGTCCAGCCGATGACGGAGGGCAGGCTCTGGCGGGCGACGAGCGCCAGATGGGAGGCGAGGGCGGGGCGCGCGTGCGCGCGACCGCGCCGCTCGGGGAGGAAGGCGGCCCCGAGGTCGCGATGGGCGTGCAGCGCCGCCGCCGCGCCGATCAGGACCGCCGCGACCGCCGCGCCGAGGATCAGGGGCCGGGGATCGTCGGCGTCGAAGGGGCGCACGTTCTCGGCCCAGCCGAACGGCGACGCCCAGGCGAGGCCCGAGCTCGTCATGCGCGTGAGGTCGTCGCTCGGGGTGCCGAGCGCGTTGCCGACGCCCGCGACGACGAAGCATCCGAGCAGCACCCAGACCGACAGGCTGTTCGCGCCGCGCGCGGTGGGCAGCAGCTCCGCCGCCGCCAGACCCACGCCCAGGAAGACGAGCGCCACGACGAGGCAGGCCGCCCCGACCAGCGCCGATCCGAGCGCGGGAGCGCCGCTGGCGACGAACACGGCGCTCACCACGACGCCCAGCACCGCCGCGGCGACCGCCCCGTGCACCACCGTCGCCGCCAGCGGGACGGACCGGCCCGCCGGCGTCGCCGCCACCAGCTCCAGACGGCCCTCCTCCTCGTCGCCGCGGGAGTGCCGCACCGCGAGGAACGAGCTCATCAGCGCTCCCAGCAGCAGCAGCCACGGCAGCAGGAGGAACGCGACCATCTGCGCTTCGCCCGCCCCCGACGGCAGCCCGCGGAAGAGCAGGATCACCGGATTGGCCATCACCGTCGCCAACAGCGCGACGCGCTCCTGCTCGTCGCCGTACGAGCCGCGCACGCCGGGGTAGCCGGCCGCGGCAAGGGCGGCGGTGCCCCCGATCCACACGCTCAGCTGCACGGCATCGCGGCGCAGGCGTTGGCGCAGGAGCGGAGCCAGCGTCGTCATCGCGGCCCCCCGGTCGGCTGTGCGCTGTAGTGGCGGAGGAACAGCTCCTCGAGCGACGGGGGAGCCACCCGCAGCCCTTCGGCGCCGAGCGCCCCCAGGCGCGGCAGCGCCGCCGCGACGGCGTCACTCGCGAGGGTCAGCGAGATGCGCCCCGCGGCCTGCGTGACGTCCTCGGCGCCGGGCACCGTGCGCGCCGCCGCGAGCGTCGCACGATCCGTCGCGACGAACGACACCTCCGTCCGGGTGAGGTGGCGCATCTCGGCGAGCGTCCCGGCATCCACGATGCGACCGCCGCGCACGATCGACACGCGGTCGCACAGCAGTTCGACCTCCGACAGGATGTGGCTGGACAGCAGCACGGTGGCCCCGGCATCCCGCACCCGGGCGACCTCCTGACGGAAGACGACCTCCATGAGGGGGTCGAGGCCGCTCGTGGGCTCGTCGAAGACGTACAGGTCGGCGGGGACGGCGAAGGCCGCGACGAGCGCCACCTTCTGACGGTTGCCCTTCGAGTACGCGCGGCCCTTCGTGCGGGTGTCGAGATCGAAGTCCACGCAGAGCCGGCGTCGCACCGCGGCATCCGCCCCGCCGCCGCCCGTGCGCAGGCGGCAGAGCAGGTCGATCGCCTCGCCTCCGGACAGGTTCGGCCACAGGCTCACGTCGCCGGGGACGGAGGCGATGCGGCGGTGAAGGCGGGAAGCCTCCGTCCACGGGTCGCCGCCGAGCACGGTCGCCGAGCCCGACGTCGGCCGCGCCAGCCCGAGCAGGATGCGGATGGTGGTGGACTTGCCGGCGCCGTTGGGGCCGAGGAAGCCGTGCACCTGGCCCTCGTCGACCGTGAGGTCGAGCCCGTCGAGGGCGTGCACGCGGCCGTAGTGCTTCGTGAGGGCGTCCGTGCGGATGACGGCGGTCATGCGCCGGATGCTACGCCGAGGGCGGGTGTCGCGGTAGATGCGACACCCGCCCTCTCCCCCGGTGCGTCGGGGACGGCGCTCAGATCTGCGAGCGCGGCCCCGGTTCGACGATCTTGTTGAAGCCGGTGACGGGCTGGTTCTCGTCGAACGAGACGACCGGCCGGCGGAAGCCCCGCGTCAGGAAGACGAGGTACAGCAGGCCGAGGCCCGTCCAGATGAGGCCGACGATGAGCGCGTGGTCGTCGAGGTTCACCCACAGCAGTCCGGTCAGCGCCATGCCGATGGCGGGCATCACGATGTAGTTGACGACGTCGCGCGGTGTGTGGCGTCGTCCCTGGCGGATCGCGAACCAGGCGATCACCGAGATGTTCACGAAGGTGAACGCGATGAGGGCGCCGTAGTTGATGTAGTCGACGATCTGGTCGAGGGTGAACGCGATGGCCGCGAGGCTCACGATGCCGACCAGGACGACCGTGAAGGCCGGCGTGTGGGTGCGCGGGCTGATGTAGCCGAAGAACTTCTTGGGCAGCACGCCGTTGCGGCCCATCACGAGCAGCATCCGCGCGACGGAGGCGTGCGAGGCGAGCCACGACGCGAGCGTGGCCGCGAAGCCCGCCGCCGTCAGCACCGACTGCAGCACGATGCCGCCGACCTGCGAGCCGATCTCCGGCAGCGTCGAGTCGGCGATCGCCTCGGGCGGGAACGCCTCGTGGGACGGGAAGCGCAGCTGCGTGAAGTAGGCCGCGATGAGGAAGATCGCCCCGCCGACGAGCACCGTGAGCAGGATGGCGCGCGGCATCGTCTTGGGGTTCTTCGCCTCCTCGGCGTACATCGTCACCGCGTCGAAGCCGATGAACGAGAAGCACACGATCGTCGCGCCGGCCAGGACCGCGCCGAACTCCACCTCCGGGTGGAAGAAGGGCTGCACCGAGGCGACCGTGCCGGCGCCGGCGCCCTGCACGAGCTGGACGATGACCATCACGACGAACACCGCCATGACCACGATCGAGAAGATCAGCAGAATCATGTTGACGTTCGACGTGCCGCGCATCGTCAGGTAGATGATCCCGGTGACGCCCGCCGTGAAGGCGACCACCCACACCCAGCCGGGGATGTCGGGGAACAGCGCCTCCATGTAGCTGCGGAGGATCAGCGCGTTCACCATCGGCAGCAGCAGGTAGTCGATGAGCGAGGTCCAGCCGACGAGGAAGCCGAGGCTCGGATGCATCGACTCGCGCACGTACGTGTAGGCGGAGCCGGCGCTCGGGATGACCCCGACCATCTTGCCGTAGCTGATCGCCGTGAAGCCCATGACGATCAGGGCGAGGGCGTAGGCGGCGGGGACGACGTTGTTGGTCTCGACGGCCACGTTGCCGAAGGTGTCGAACACGACCGTCGGCGTCATGTAGCCGAGGCCGAGACCGACGATGGACCAGACCCCCAGCGAGCGTGCGAGGGTGGCGGAGCGCGAGGATGCCGACGTGGCGGCCAGTGACTCGTTCGTGATTCCTCCTGATGATGAGGTCTTTCGGGTGCTCGAATACTAGGGTCGGCCTGTTTCGTTTGTGTAGCGTCGCCGTCACCTCGGATGACGCGTCGGCGCCATGTCCGGACGATTCGACCGGGGATCGCGTCCGCGCGGACGAACGGTGCGGGCTCAGACGCCGCGCAGGCCGTCGGTGCGTTCGAAGATGAGGCTCGTGTTGGTCGCCGCGACGATGGAATGGGTCGAGAGGTGGTCGGTGACGAAGGCGCGCAGGTCCGCGCTGTCGCGTCCGCGGAAGTGGATCACGAAGTCCTCCGCGCCGGCGACGTAGAAGTACTGGGCGACGTCGGGGTGGGTGCGCAGCTCCTCCGCGAAGCGCGTCAGCTGCGCCCGCGCCCCCGGACGGATGCGCACGGAGACGAGCGCCTCCGTGCGGTAGCCGAGCGCCGCGGGGTCGACGTCGATCGTGAAGCGGCGGATCGCGCCGCGTGAGACGAGTCGCGCGATCCGCGCGTGGACGGTGGACGCCGCCAGCCCCAGGGTCGTCGCGAGACGGCTGAGCGGCTGCCGCGCGTCGGCCCGCAACTCGTCGATGAGTCGGAGGTCAGCGGCATCCATCGAATCATTCGAGCCTGATGCGACCATGCGCCGATCCTATTTCGGTGGAACGTGCCGATGTCAACGAATCTTCGGTGGATCTTGTCGAGGTTCCGCGGGACTGACATCGTGATCGCGCTGCACCGCTCCACCTCACCCGCCCGTGGACCAGCACGAAGGAGTCCCGCCATGATCATCGGTGTTCCCGCAGAGATCAAAGACAGCGAGCGCCGCGTCGGCATGACGCCCACCGGCGTCGACGAGCTGGCCGCGCACGGCCACCGCGTGCTCATCCAGAGCGGCGCCGGCGTCGGGTCGGGCTTCGGCGATGAGGCGTACCGCGCCGCCGGCGCCGAGATCGTCGCCGACGCCGCCGAAGTGTGGGGCGCGGCCGACCTGCTCGTCAAGGTCAAGGAGCCCATCGCCCCCGAGTACGGCTTCCTCCGTGAGGACCTGACGCTCTTCACCTACCTGCACCTGGCGGCCGCCCCGGCGTTGACGCAGGCCCTCCTGGATGCCGGGACCACCGCGATCGCCTACGAGACGGTGCAGCTGCCCGACCGCTCGCTGCCCCTGCTCGCGCCCATGAGCGAGATCGCCGGGCGCCTGTCGGTGCAGGTGGGCGCGCAGCAGCTGCTCGGTCCGGCGGGGGGCCGCGGCATCCTGCTGGGAGGAGTGCCGGGCACGCCGCGCGGCCGTGTCGTCGTGATCGGCGGCGGTGTCGCCGGAACCCACGCCGCCCAGATGGCGGTGGGCCTCGGCGCGCACGTGACGATCGTCGACCTGTCGATCCCGCAGCTGCGGCGCCTGGACGAGCGTTTCGACGGTCGGGTCGACACGCGCGTGTCCACCCGTTCGACGATCGCCGACCTCGTCGCCGACGCCGATCTGGTCATCGGGTCCGTGCTCGTCCCGGGCGCCGCGGCGCCCAAGCTCGTCACCCTCGACATGGTCGAGCGGATGCGGCCGGGCTCGGTGCTGGTGGACATCGCGGTCGACCAGGGCGGCTGCTTCGAGGGCACCCACGCCACGACCCACACCGACCCGACCTACCGCGTGCACGACGCGATCTACTACGCCGTCGCGAACATGCCCGGCGCGGTGCCGCTCACCTCGACCCTCGCCCTGACCAACGCGACGCTGCGCTACACGCTCGCGCTCGCCGACCTGGGCACCGGCGCCGCCCTCGAGGCCGACGCGTCGCTGCGCGCCGGCCTGTCGATCCGCGGCGGCGAGGTGGTGGACACCCGCATCCTGGGGTGACACCACTCCCGTCCGGCGGGCGCGGGATGCCCGTCAGAGGCGGGTCCAGGCCTCCGTCAGCACGCTGCGCAGGATCTGCTCGATCTCGTCGAACTCGGCGGGTCCGATCGTCAGCGGCGGGGCGAGCTGGATGACGGGGTCGCCCCGGTCGTCGGCGCGGCAGTACAGGCCCGCGTCGAACAGGGCCTTGGAGAGGAAGCCGCGCAGCAGGCGCTCGGACTCGGCGTCGTCGAAGGTCTCCTTGGTGGCCTTGTCCTTGACCAGCTCGATGCCGAAGAAGTAGCCGTCGCCGCGCACGTCGCCGACGATCGGCAGGTCCAGGAGCTTCTCCAGCGTGGCGCGGAAGACCGGCGAGTTCTCGCGGACGTTCTCCAGCAGCTTCTCCTCCTCGAACACGTCGAGGTTCTCCAGCGCCACCGCGGCCGACACGGGGTGTCCGCCGAAGGTGTAGCCGTGGGGGAACGACAGGTCGCCGTGCGCGAACGGCTCGTAGACGCGGTCGTTCACGATCGTGCCGCCGAGCGGCGCGTACCCGCTCGTGACGGCCTTCGCGAACGTGATCATGTCGGGCTGGTAGTCGTAGGCCTGCGCGCCGAAGTAGTGGCCCAGGCGGCCGAAGGCGCAGATGACCTCGTCGGAGACGAGCAGCACGTCGTAGCGGTCGCAGATCTCGCGCACCCGCTGGAAGTAGCCGGCGGGAGCGGGGAAGCAGCCGCCCGCGTTCTGCACGGGCTCGAGGAAGACGGCGGCGACCGTCTCGGGGCCCTCGAACTGGATCATCTGCTCGATGCGGTCGGCCGCCCACACGCCGAACTCCTCGGGGGTTCCGCCGCCGAACCCCGACTCCGCCGCGCGGTAGTAGTTCGTGTTGGGCACCCGGAAGCCGCCGGGGGTGACGGGCTCGAACATGTGCTTCATGACCGGCAGGCCCGTGATCGCGAGGGCGCCCTGCGTCGTGCCGTGGTAGGCGATGGCGCGGGAGATGACCTTGTGCTTGGTGGGCTTGCCCTGCAGCTTCCAGTAGTGCTTGGCGAGCTTGAACGCGGTCTCGACCGCTTCGCCGCCGCCTGTGGAGAAGAAGACGTGGTTGAGGTCGCCGGGCGCGAGGTGCGCGATGCGGTCGGCGGCCTCGATGCCGGACGGGTGCGCGTAGGACCACAGCGGGAAGAAGGCGAGCTCCTCCGCCTGCTTCGCGGCCGCCTGGGCGATGCGGCGACGGCCGTGGCCGGCGTTCACGACGAACAGGCCGGCGAGCCCGTCGATGTAGCGCTTGCCGCGGGAGTCCCAGATGTGGTGGCCCTCGCCCTTGACGATGATGGGGACCCCGGGGCCCTCCGTCATCACCGACTGGCGTGCGAAGTGCATCCAGAGGTGGTCGCGGGCCTTGGCCTGCAGGTCGGCGTCGTCGATGGTCATCGTGTCCCCCAGTTGTAGAGCTGACGGTGGAGTTTGAGGTAGACGAAGGTCTCGGTCGAGACCACCTCGGGAAGGGCGCGGATCTGCTCGTTGAGCAGGTCCATGAGGTCGTCGTCGTTCTCGCAGACGACCTCCACGAGCAGATCGAACGAACCCGCCGTCGACACGACGTAGCTGACCCCCGGCAGGGTCGACAGCTGTGCGGCGATGCCGCGCGTGTCTCCGGCGACGCGGATGCCGATCATCGCCTGGCGGGCGAAGCCGAGCTGCAGCGGGTCGGTGACGGCGACGATCTGCATCACGCCCTGGTCGACGAGCTTCTGCACGCGCTGGCGCGTGGCGGCCTCGCTGAGGCCGACGGCCTTGGCGATCTCCGCGTAGGGACGTCGGCCGTCCTCCTGCAGCTGCTCGATGATCAGCTTGGATGCGGCATCCAGGGTCTGTCGACGCGAAGCTGCGATTTCCGTCGTCTGAGGCATGATCCGCGACGATATCAATCGCGGCAGTGAATAATCAAGACTGATTCAGAAGCTCTCGGGGGTCTCCATGGTGTCCAGGATGCCGATGAGGTCCTCGAACGTGGTGCGCGGGTTGAGGATCGCGAACCGCGCGTTCGCCCGGCCTTCGTGGCTCGACGGCGTGACGAAGGCGTGCTGCACGTCGAGCAGGCGCTGGGACCAGGCCTCGTAGTCGGCGCGGGTCCAGCCGTAGCGCTCGAAGACGACGACGCCGAGCTGAGGCTGGCGCACGAGCGAGAAGCCGGGGCGCGCCGCGATCTCGTCGGCGATGCGGCGCGCCAGCACGATCGACGCGCTCACCGCCTCGCGGTAGGCGGCGGCGCCGTGCGTGGCGAGCGAGAACCACAGGGGGAGCCCCCGCGCGCGGCGCGTGAGGTGCGCGGCGTAGTCGGACGGGCTGTAGTCGGAGCGGTCGGTCAGCGTGTCGAGGTACTCGGCGTGCTGCGTGTGCGCGCGCCGGCCCTGCTCGGGGTCGCGGTAGATGAGGGCGCACGCGTCGAAGGGGGCGAACAGCCACTTGTGCGGGTCGACGATGACCGAGTCGGCGTGCTCGACCCCCGCGTACAGGTGCCGGGCCAGCGGCGAGAGCATGCCGGCCAGGCCGTAGGCGCCGTCGACGTGCAGCCAGACGTCGTGCGCGTGGGCCGCGGCGGCGACCCCGGCGATGTCGTCGACGATGCCGAAGTTGGTCGAGCCCGCCGTGGCGACGACGGCGAACACCCGCTCGTGTACGTCGGCCAGCGTCGCGGCCACCGCGTCGCCGCGCAGCACGCCGTCGGCATCCGTCGGCACGGTGATCACGTCGACGTCCATGACGCGGGCGGCCGAGGCGATCGAGGAGTGCGCCTGCGAGCTGCAGACCACGGCCCAGCGCGCGGGGGCGGGCGCTGCCGCCTCGGCGTGCCGTGCGCGCGCGGCTTCCCGCGCCGCGACGAGGGCGGAGAGGTTTCCGAGCGTGCCGCCCTGCACGAAGACGCCGCCCGCGGATGCCGGCAGGCCGAACTCGTCGGCCAGCCAGCGCAGCACCTCGTTCTCGGCGTGCACCGCGCCCGCGCCCTCCAGCCACGAGCCGCCGTAGAGCGCGCTCGCCGACACGACGAGGTCGAACGCCGCCGCGGCCTTCGTGGGGGCCGTGGGGATGAAGGAGAGGTAGCGGGGGTCGTCGGTGGTGATGCAGGCCGGGGCGAGCACGTGTGTGAACACACCGAGCGCGCGCTCCGCGCCGACGCCGTCCTCGGAGATCGTCCGACCGGCGAGCCGGCTCAGCTCCGCCGCGGAGAGCGGCTTGTCGAGCGGGGTGTCCTGGGCGAGCAGGCGTTCGCGGGAGTAGTCGAGCACGAGATCGACGATGCGGCGGGTCTCGGCGGTGACGTCGTGCATGCGGGCGGCATCGGTCATGTGCGGTCCTTCAGGGCGGGGGTGCGCGGCGGCACCGGTCGTTCGGGGGTGAGTGTCTCGATCGCGCAGCCGAGGCGCAGGAGTGCGACGTCGTCGCCGGATCGTCCCGCGATCGTCAGCCCGATCGGCATCCCGATGTCGGACAGGAGTCCCATCGGCACCGTCACCGTCGGGATGCCGAGATGGCGGATGGCGAGATTGCCGTTCGCGACCCACACGCCGTTTCGCCAGCCGAGGTCGGCGGAGGCGGGGTTCACGTCCGTGTCGGCGGGGCCGACGTCGGCGACGGCGGGGAAGACGACGGCGTCGAGGCCGCGATCGTCCATCCAGGCCTCCAGGTCGAGCCGACGGGTGTGCTCGAGGCCGCGGAGGCCCTCCTCCAGCTCGGGCATGTCGCGCCAGGAGGTGCCGGGGTGGGCGCGCACCCAGTCGGGGTAGGTCGCGATGTCGTCGTCGAAGCCGGTGTAGCGGTCGGGAAGGGCGCCGGCCGGGTGCGGGAAGACGCGGGCGCCGTCGACGGCGGCGAGCGAGGACAGGGCGGGGTCGCCGTTCGCGGCGAGGAAGTCCTCCCACGCCCACGCCGAGAGGTCGACGATCTCGCGGCGCAGGTAGGCGGGCGAGACGAGCCCGCGGGTCGCGATCGTGGGCGCGCCCGGGCGGTCGCCCTCGTAGTTGCTGACCACGGGGAAGTCGACCTCCACGACCTCGGCGCCCGCGGCCTCCAGTGCGGCGCGCGTCTGCTCCCACAGCGAGATCACGGAGGCACGCGTCCGGATCCGCTGCCCCGTCGGGCCGCCGATGCCGGGTGCGGCGGAGGTCCCGGCATCCGGATCGGCGTTGACGTACATCCGGGGGATGCCGAGGCGCAGTCCGGCCACCGCGGCGCCGGAGGCGAGCGTCCGGTAGTCCTCCGGTCGCAGTGCCGAGGGGGTCTGGAGGGAGATCCACGGCTGTGTGCGCCAGAAGTCGCCGCGGGTGTCGGGGTCGTCTGCGACGATCACGTCGAGCACCTCCAGGAGGTCGGCCATGGTGCGGGTGTGGGGCACGACGACGTCCATCGTGGGCACCAACGGCCAGTTGCCGCGCGTCGAGATGACGCCGCGCGAGGGCGTGTAGGCGCACAGCGCGTTGTTGCTGGCGGGCCCGCGGCCGCTCGACCACGTCTCCTCGCCCAGGCCGAAGGCCGCGAAAGACGCCGCGGTCGCCGTTCCCGAGCCGTTGGACGAGCCCGAGCCGAACGGCGCCGTCAGCCAGTCGCGGGAGTAGGGGCTCTCGGCGCGCCCGTAGACGCCGCGCTGCATGCCGCCGTTGGCCATCGGCGGCATGTTCGTCAGTCCGAGGCAGATCGCACCGGCGGCGCGCAGGCGCTCGATCGTGAACGCGTCGCGCTGGGCGACCAGCTCGGCGAAGGCGGGGGAGCCCGCGGCTGCCGTCAGGCCCCGCACGAGGTAGCTGTCCTTCGCGGTGTACGGGATGCCGTCCAGCGGCGAGAGCGCAGCGCCGCGGGCGCGCCGCGCGTCGGAGGCCGCGGCCTCCGCGAGCGCGTCGGGGTTGCGGACGACGACGGCGTTGAGGGCGGTCGCCGTGTCAGGGCCGTCGTAGGCGGCGATGCGCGCGAGGAAGACCTCGACGAGTTCGACGGCCGTCGTGAGCCCGTCCTCGAGCGCGGCGCGGAGGTCGGCGATGGTGGCCTCGACGACGTCGATCATCGCGGCGTCTCCTGCCCGCCGAGTGCGGGCTGCTGCTGCGTGATGCAGTGGATGCCGCCGCCGCGGGCGAAGATCGGGCGGGCGTCGACCGTGACCACCGCGCGTCCCGGGTAGGCGTCGGCGAGGATCGCGCGAGCCTCGGCATCCGCCTTGTCCTCGCCGAAGCCGCAGGCGATGACGCCGCCGTCCACGACGAGGTGGTTGACGTAGCTCCAGTCGACGAAGCCCTCGTCGTCGCCGTGGCCGTCGCGCAGCGTCGCCGGCGCGGGAAGCTCGATGACCTCGAGGCGGCGCCCGGCCGCGTCGGTCTGCGCGGCGAGCAGCTCGTGCAGGGCCTCGCTGACGGCGTGGTCGGGGTGTGCGGGGTCGCGCTGGGTGTGCAGCAGCACGCGGCCGGGGGAGGGGAAGGTCGCGACGATGTCGACGTGGCCGTTGGTGCCGAAGTCGTCGTAGTCGCGCGTGAGCCCCCGCGGCAGCCAGATGGCTTTCGTCGTGCCCAGCGTGCGGGCGAACTCCGCTTCGACGCGGGCCCGGTCGGCGTAGGGGTTGCGGCGCGGGTCGAGCTGCACCGTCTCGGTCAGCAGCACCGTGCCTTCGCCGTCGACGTGGAAGCCGCCGCCCTCGGTGACCAGCGTGGAGGACACGAGCTCGGCGCCGACCTCGGCCGCGATGAGGCGGGCGTGCTCCGCCGAGCGCTCCCACCGCGCCCAGTCGTGGGCTCCCCACCCGTTGAAGATCCAGTCGACGGCCCCCAGGACGCCGGGACGTTCGTCGTCGACGACGAACGTCGGGCCGTGGTCGCGCATCCAGAACTCGTCGACGGGCGCCTCCAGGATCGTGACGTCGCCGGGCAGCATCCGCCGGGCGCGCGCGAGCTCGGAGGGGTCGACGACCATCGTCACCGGCTCGAAGCGGGCGATCGCCGCGGCGACCTCCGTCCAGGCGGCGTAGCCCTCGTCGCGGTCGGCATCGCGCTCGCCGAGGGTCGGCCCCTCGACGGGGAAGGCCATCCACGTGCGCGCGTGCGGCGCGGTCTCGCTCGGCATCCGCCAGCTCATCGGCATCCTCGACTCTCGTCCGGTCCTGGAGTAGCTTATTGATCACATGATCAACTCATCGGAGGGTAGCGAGCGGATGCCGCAGACGTCAACCACTGGGCGCGCACGATTGAGCGCCGAGCAGCGGCGTGAGCAGATCGCCGGCGCTGCGCACGACCTGGCGCTCGCCGACGGTCTGGACGCGGTGACGCTGCGCGCCGTTGCGACGCGCGTGGGGGTGGCGTCGGGACTCGTCGCCCACTACATCCCGAGCATGGACGACCTCGTCGCCGACACCTTCTTCGACATCGTGGCCGGCGAGCTCGACGAGGTGCGCGCGCTCCTCCCCGCCGCGCCCGCGCCGGTGCGGATCGGTGCGCTGCTGCGGACCACGCTGGATCCCGCCCGGCGCGACGTCACCCTCGTCTGGGTGCAGGCGTGGGCGCTGGGGACGCGCAACGCGCCGCTCGCCGAGAGGGTGCGGGCGGCGATGGACGCCTGGCGCGGCGCGCTCGCCGACGAGATCGTGCGGGGGATGGATGCCGGGGTGATCCCTGCGGCCGATCCGGAGCCCCTCGCGTGGCACCTGCTGGCGATGATCGACGGTCTCAGTGCCCACGCGCTGGTCGGCTGGGGGCCGGGGATCGAGCCGGTCGCGCCCGTGCTGCGCGCGGCCGCGGGTCTGCTCGGGGTGGAGGCGGACGCGCTCGACGGGGCGTGACGGTGGCCTCGGGCGGTCGCGGGATTCCGCGATCTCGCTCTTGCGTGTTTCGAATTTTTGTTCTATAGTGGGGTGAAGAAACCCCGCGCGTGCCCACCTTCTGTTGCGGGTCCTGTCCTCCGGTCGTGGCCGG
>NZ_JBXAFF010000063.1:0-13152 GCF_058792815.1 Microbacterium sp. MPR-TSA4 | reverse complement strand
GCCCCGCGGCGATGTCAACCCCCGCGCACCCGCCCCCGGCGCGTGCGAGGCTGGGGCCATGCAGAGGACCGTCACCGCACACATCGAGCTGAGCGTCACCGAGCCCGCCGACCTCGTGTTCGCGGTCGCCGTGTCCGCGGCGTACGCCCCGGCATCCGAGGCGCTGAGCGTCAGCGTCGACGGCGCCCCCGTGCCGGTGCGGGAGCTCGCCGACGCGCACGGCGGACGCCTGCACCGCATGCACGCCCCGACCGGAACGCTCCGGCTCGACTACGGGGCGACGATCGACGGCACGGCCGCGCCGCTGGCCGCCGACGAGACCGAGCTGCTGGTCTACGGCCGCCCCAGCCGCTACGCCGAGTCCGACGCGCTCGCGCCCACCGCGGGGGCGGAGTTCGCCGGCATCGACGATCCCGCCGCGCTGCTGCTCGCGGTGTCGTCGTGGGTGGGCACGGAGTTGTCGTACGTGAGCGGATCGAGCCTGCCCACCGACGGCGCCACCCGCACGCTGCTCGCCCGCCAGGGCGTGTGCCGCGACTACAGCCACCTGTGCGTCGCCCTGCTGCGCGCCCGCGGCATCCCCGCACGGCTCGTCGCGGTCTACGCACCCGGTCTGGACCCCATGGACTTCCACGCGGTCACGGAGGCCTGGATCGACGGGGCGTGGCGCATCGTCGACGCCACCACCCTGGCGCCGCGAGACACGCTCGTGCGCATCGCGACGGGGCGGGATGCCGCCGACACGGCGTTCCTCAACGTGTTGAGCGGCCGCGCCGACCTCGTCGACGTGCGGGTCACGGCCACCGCCGACGTCCTGCCCGGCGACGACCTCGACCGTCTCGTCCGTCTGCAGTGACCCCCGAGTCAACCAGTTGACACGTCACCATGTCAACTGGTTGACTCGCTGTATGGCCGACCGCATCACCGTCACCCTCCACGAGCTCGTGGGCGAGCTCGACCTGTTCGCGGACGCCTGGCTGCGCGAGCGGCACGGGGTGAGCTTCAACCTCTTCGAGGTGCTCGCCACCCTCGCCGAGCGCGCCCCCATCGACATCACGGGCCTCGCCCACTGCCTGCGGGTGACGAAGGCCGCCGTCAGCAAGCGCGTGCCCGCTCTCGTCGCCGACGGCTGGATCACGGCCACGCCCGGCGACGGCCGGCGCGTCGTGCTCGCCCTCACCGCCCGCGGGGCGGAGCTGGTGCGCGTCGCGGGCGGAGAGCTCGAGGCGGCGTTCACCGAGATGCTCGCCGACCCCCGTCTCGACCCCGCGCGCTCCCCCGCCGGCATCGAGCCCGCCGGCCTCAACGCCCACCTCAGCATCCTCACCGAGATCGTCATCGCGAAAGGTCGCACCACATGAACCGCCGTCTGCTCGTCATCGTCGGCACTCCCCTGCCCGACACCCTCACCCACGCCCTCGCCGGCTCCTACGTCGACGCGGCGCGCGCCGCGGGCGCCGAGGTCCGCGTCATCGACCTCGCACACGATCCCATCCCCGACCACCCGCGCTCGCGCGACCAGCTGCGCGCCCCGCGCGCCGACCGCCCCGACGACCTGGCGCTGGACGCGGACGTCGCCCGCTACCTCGACGACGTGTTCTGGGCCGACCACCTCGTGATCTTCCACCCGCAGTGGTGGGGAACGACCCCCGCGGCACTGAAGGCCTTCATCGACCGCGTCTTCCTCTCCGGCGCGACCTTCCGCTATCGCGAGCGCTCGGCGCTGTCCGAGCGCCTCCTCGCGGGGAGGACCGCGCGCATCGTCATGACGATGGACTCGCCGCGCTTCTGGAACCGGCTGGTGTACCGCGGGGCCGCGGAGGCCTCCCTCACGCGGGCGACGCTCGGGTACTGCGGCGTGCGTACCGTCGGCATCTCCCGCTTCACCCCCGTCCGCTTCAGCGACGACACGGCACGGCGCGGCTGGATCGACCGCGTCGCCGACCACGGGCGGACCGACGCCGCGTCGCGCCGGCGGGCACCGCGCGCGGCGACCGCGGGCGTCGCTGCGGCGGATAGCGAACTCGCCAACTCGTCGCAGACGTGACACGCTGACGGGATGAAGGCCTGGATCGTCCGGTTCGCGTCGCTGTACGTGTTCAACCTCGTCGTGCTGCTGCTCATCGGCCTGCTGACCCCCGCGCGCGTCGGCGTCGCCGCGATCTGGGCGTCGGTCGTGCTCTCCCTGGCCGAGATCGTCGTCAAGCCGATCGCCGAGAAGGGGTTCCGTTCGGCGGCCGCACGATCCGCCTCCGAGCGCACCCGCGCGGGCGAGGCCCTCGTCCAGGGCGCGATCGTGCTGGCGGTCGCGGCCATCGTCTGGGTCATCACCCTCCTGCTGACCCGGGTCGACGCCGGCGGAAGCTGGTTCTGGGCCGCCGTGCTGCCGCCGATCATCATCGCGATCGGCTGGCTGGTGTACGCGAAGATCGACGAGAGGATCGAGGCGCGCGCCGGCCGGTACTACGACCGCGCCGCCGAACGCCTCGGTCGCAAAGAGTGAAGACCTCGTAACAAAGCGTCGCCCGACGCCGCCCCCGCACGCGGGTCCGGCGAAGATGGAGGTCGCGGCATCCGCGCACAGCATCCCGCGTGCCGCCCATCCCACCCGGAGGTCTCCATGACGCGTCCCATCCTGCGCACCGCCCTCGCCGCCACCGCGGCGGCCCTCGCCCTCGTCCTCGCCGGCTGCGCCGGCGGCACGGGCGGCACCGCTTCGGGCTCGGCGGACGCGGATGCCGGCTACATCACGCCCGGCAAGCTCACCGTCGCCACGGGCGAGACGGCGTACGAGCCCTACGTGTACGACGACGACCCCGCCTCGGGCAAGGGCTTCGAGGCCGCCGTCGCCTACGCCGTGGCGGAGCAGCTCGGCTTCGCCAAGGAGGACGTCGTGTGGGTGCGCACCTCTTTCGAGTCGGCCATCGCCCCGGGGCCGAAGAACTTCGACATCAACATCCAGCAGTACACGATCACCGACGAGCGCAAGCAGGCGGTCGACTTCTCCACGCCGTACTACGAGGCCAGCCAGTCGGTCGTGGCGCTCAAGGGCGGGAAGGCGCAGGGGATCACCGACATCGCGGGCCTCAAGGCGCTCGCGATCGGCGCGATGACCGGCTCGACGAGCGCCGCCACCCTCGAGAAGGCGATCGCCCCGGCCACGGCACCCTCGCTCTACAACTCCAACGAGGATGCGGTGGCCGCCCTCAAGGCGGGGCAGATCGACGCGATCGTCCTGGACACCCCCACGGCCTACGTCGCCGTCAACGCGCCCTACATCGAGAACTCGTTCGTCGTGGGCGAGCTGCCCGCCGCCGGCATCCCCGACCAGTGGGGACTGCTGCTGGCCAAGGACTCGCCGCTCACCGCGAAGGTGAGCGCGGCCGTCGACACGCTGCGTGAGAACGGCACCCTCGACGAGCTGAAGAAGACGTGGCTGTCGGTGCTGACCGAGGGTGTGCCCCAGCTGCAGTGACCGGCTCGGGTAACGTCGCTCTGTGACCAGTCACTCGACCACCCGCGCGCCGAGCGCGCTCGAGCTCGAGCGGCGCGCGTTCCGGCGCGGCCGCGAGCGCCGGTCGGTGCTCGTCGCGGTCGCCTCGAGCCTCGTGTTCGCCGCGATCGTCTGGGCCACCGTCATCGACACGCCCGGCTGGGCGAGCGTGCAGCGCGCGTTCTTCGATCCGCAGATCGCCCTGCAGTCGTTGCCCAAGATCTGGGACGGGTTCCTCATCAACCTGCAGGTGCTCGGCATCTCGCTGGTCACGGTGTCGGCGGTGGCGCTGGTCATCGCCGTGCTGCGCACCGTCCGCGGCCCGGTGTTCTTCCCGCTGCGCGTGCTGGCCGCCGGGTACACCGACCTGTTCCGCGGGCTGCCGTTCATCATCGTGCTCTACCTCATCGGCTTCGGCGTGCCGACGATCATGAACACACGGATCCCGGTGGTCGTGCTCGGCGTCGTCGCGGTCACGCTCACCTACTCGTCGTACGTCGCCGAGGTGCTGCGTGCCGGCATCGAGGCCGTCCACCCCTCGCAGCGCCTCGCGGCGCGGGCGCTCGGGCTCGGCTACGTGCAGACCCTCCGCCGTGTCGTGCTCCCCCAGGCGGTGCGCAAGGTCACCCCGGCGCTGATGAACGACTTCATCTCCATGCAGAAGGACGTGGGCCTCATCTCCATCCTCGGGGCGATCGACGCCATCGCCGCCGCCCGGTCGGCGGCATCGCTGAGCTACAACTTCACGCCGTACGTCGTCGCCGGCATCCTGTTCATCCTGCTGGCGATCCCGACGATCCGTCTCACCGACTGGTACACGGCGCGGCTGCGCGAGCGCGAGCAGCAGGGATCGATCCTGTGACCGGCCCCGCCGACCGCCCCGGCGCGCCCGTGCTGCGCGCCGACGACCTGTGGAAGTCGTTCGGCGACCGCGACGTGCTGCGCGGCGTCTCGGTGTCGCTGTCGGCGCACGAGGTGGTCGCCCTCATCGGCGCCTCGGGGTCGGGAAAGTCCACGCTGCTGCGCTGCCTGGGCCTGCTCGAGCCCATCGACGACGGACGCATCTGGCTGGGCGCGCAGGACATCTCCGACCCGCGCGTCGACGGCAACCGCGTGCGGGCGCGACTGGGCGCCGTGTTCCAGAGCTACAACCTCTTCCCGCACCTGTCCGTGCTCGACAACGTGACCCTCGCGTCGCGCGTCGTGCACCGGATGCCGCGGGCGCAGGCCGAGGACCGCGCGCGCGACCTGCTCGCCCGCGTCGGCCTCGCCGACTTCGCGAAGGCCCACCCCGACCGCCTCTCCGGCGGCCAGCAGCAGCGCGCCGCCATCGTGCGCGCCATCGCGACCGATCCCGAGGTGCTCCTGCTCGACGAGATCACCTCGGCTCTCGATCCGGAGCTCGTCGGCGAGGTGCTCGAACTCGTGCGCGCGCTCGCCGCGGAGGGGACGACGATCCTCATGGCGACCCACGAGATGGCCTTCGCCCGCGACGTCGCCGACCGGGTGGTCTTCCTCGACGACGGCGTCATCGTGGAGGAGGGCGCCGCGGCATCCGTCTTCGCCGCCCCGCAGCACCCGCGCACCCGGGCGTTCCTCTCCCGCTTCTCCGGCTGAGCGGCGGGCGATCCCCCTCGGCCGCGTCGGCGGCGCCTCAGCGGGATGCCGCGGCGGCCGCGGCGGCCCGGGCGGCGCGGATCAGCTGCGTCGAGTGGTCGAGGTGGGCGCGGACGGCCGCGCCGCCGCCCCGGCGGATCTCGTCGACGTACGCGCGGTGCTCGGCGGCCAGCGCGCCGGCACCGTAGTGCGGACGCACGTGCGTGAGCAGGAGGAGCACCTCGGACTCGAGCGCGGCGTGGGTGTGCACGATCCGCGGGCTTCCCGACGCCGCGACGACGGCCCGATGCACGGCGGCGTGGGCGCGGATCGTCGCGGGCCAGTCGGCGCGCGCCTCGGCATCCGCGAGCTCGTCGATGGCCGCGTCGATCGGCGCACGCACCTCCGCCGGCCATCGGGCGCCGTGGGCGGCGGAGATCATCCGCACCGCCTCGGACTCCAGGGCCGCCCGCAGCTGCTGCAGCCCGACGAGCTCGTCGTCGTCGAGCGCCGAGACCCGCGCCCCCGCGTAGGGGACGATCTGCACGAGCCGCTCCGCGCCGAGGGTCGCCAGCGCCGCCCGCACGGTGTGACGCGACACGTCGTGGGTGCGGGCGATCTCCTCTTCGCGCAGCGGCGATCCGGGCGCCGCCGCGCCCGAGAGGATCTCCGCGCGCAGGGCGTCGGCCAGCCGTGTGTCGGCGGTCGGACGCGACGCCGGCTCACGCCGCCGCGGAGACACGCGACCCCCGTTCGCGCACGGGAACGGCGACGATCGCCAGGCCCACGGCGATGACGACGAGCCCGGCGATCGACGCCGGTGCCAGCTGCTCGTGGAGCACGAGGAGCCCCAGCACCGTCGCGCCGAGCGGCTCGGCGAGGGTCAGGGTCGACACCGTGGCCGGGCTGAGCCGGCGAAGGCCCGCGCCGAACAGCAGGTAGGCGACGGTGACCGTGACCACGCCGAGCCAGAGCGCCAGGGCGATCCCGGCGGTGGTCGCAAGCCACGCGGTCGCCGTCGACAGCAGCACGGGCAGGCTGAGCACGGCGGCGGAGCCGAAGACGGCGCCCATCGCGGCCGGCGCCGTCCAGCCGCGATCGAGCAGCAGCTTGCTCGCGATCGCGTACAGCGCGTAGGAGGCCCCCGCCCCCACGGAGGCCGCGACACCGACGGGCGTGATCGCGGCAACGCCCGCCGCCCCACCCGAGAACACCCCCGAGACCAGCACGAGACCGAGCACGGCGACGGTCGTCGCGATCAGCCAACGGATGCCGGGGCGTCGACGACGCACGAGCGCGTCGAGCACGCCGGTGACGACGGGCGCCGACCCCAGGGCCACGACCGTGCCGACGGCGACGCCGTTGAGCCCCGTGCCGGTGAAGAACGTGGGCTGGTAGGCCAGCACGCCGGCTGCGCCCACGAGCACGATGACGATGCTCGGCATCCGCCTCCCCGTGCCGGACGGGGCGAGAGCGGCGGGCGGCGCGTCGGCGCGGAACCTCCGGCGCCGGGCGAGGGCGATCAGGCCGAGCAGCCCGCCGCCGATGAGCACGCGCGCCGCGCCGATCGAGACGGCGTCGGCATCCACGTCGGCGAGGGCGCGGGCGGTGCCGGTCGTCGCGAAGCAGAGCGCGGCCACGAGGACGGCGACGACCGAGAGCGAGCGGGACATGGGGCATATTGTTACACAATCTTGCGCCTGGTGACGCGAGGGGAAACCAACCAGGCGCGGCGCACGCTCACCGCCGACGCATAGGCATGCGACCTACGCTGGCCGCACGCCTCCCCTCGATGCCCTTCTCACCACTTGGCGCGCCGACCCCGTGACGATCGCGGTGCTGGTCGGCGCGGCGCTGGTCTACGCCCTCGGGATGCGCCGCGCGGCGCGGCGCGGCGTCGCCTGGCCCGCCCACCGTGCCGTGCTCTTCTTCACGCTCGGCCTGGGCTCGTACGCCGTCATCGAGCTCGGCTTCCTCGGCACGTGGTCGGCCGAGCTCCGCTGGGCATTCGTCGCGCGCATCGCGCTGCTGCTGATGGCCGTGCCGGGGCTCGTCTCGCTGGGCCGGCCGCTCGATCTGCTGCGCGCCGGGCTCTCCGCCGACGGACGCCGACGCCTGGATGCGATCCTCGACGGCCGCGTGTTCCGCGTGCTCGGCAACGCGATGTTCGCGACGCTGTTCGTCGCGGTCGTGTTCTGCGTCTTCCTCACCCCGCTCGCCGGCATCCTGCGCACCTCGCCGGTGATCGGCGAGGCGATCGGCGTCGTCGCCCTCGTCATCGGGCTGCTGCTGGTGGTGCCGCTCATGGCGCTCACCGGCATCCACACCAGCACCTTCCTGGCGGTCGAGTTCCTCCTGGCCTTCGTCGAGCTCGTGATCGACTCGATCCCCGGCATCCTGCTGCGCCTCAACGACACCGTCGTCGACGGCGTCGCGGCCGCCACCGGCGCGGGCTGGTGGCCGAATCCGCTGCACGATCAACATCTCGCCGGCGACCTGTTGTGGTTCATCGCCGAGGTCGCCGACGTGCCGATCCTCATCATCCTGCTCGTGCGCTGGGGGCGCCGCGACCGCGTCGAGGCGGCCGGCTTCGACGCCCTCACCGACGAGGAGCACGACGCGCTCGTGCAGGCGCACCTGCGCGGAGACCGCACGGCCGACGCCTGACCGTCGCGCCGGGCGTTGCGGCCGGAGCCCGCTCGCTCAGGCCGAGACGGCGCGCTCCGCGGCCTCGACGACGTTCGTCATGAGCAGCGCCACGGTCATCGGACCCACCCCGCCGGGGTTCGGCGAGAGCCAGCCCGCAACGTCCTCGACGCCCGGGGCGATGTCGCCGTAGACCTTCGCCTTGCCGGTCTCGGGGTCGCTCTCGCGGGTGACGCCGACGTCGAGCACGGCGGCACCGGGCTTCACGTCCTCCGGGCGCACGAGGTGCTTGACCCCCGCGGCGCCGACGATCACGTCGGCCTGTCGCAGGTAGGAGGGCAGGTCGCGGGTTCCCGTGTGGGTGAGCGTGACCGTCGCGTTGACCGCGCGCCGCGTGAGCAGCAGCCCGATCGAGCGGCCGATGGTGACCCCACGGCCGACGACCACGACGTGCGTGCCGGCGAGGGCGAACCCGTTGCGCTCCAGCAGCTCGATCACCGCGCGCGGCGTGCACGGCAGCGGCGAGGTGATCTCGTCGTTGACGTTGAGCACGAGCTTGCCGAGGTTCGTCGGGTGCAGGCCGTCGGCATCCTTCGCGGGGTCGATCCGCTCGAGGATGCGATCGGTGTCGAGGTGTCGCGGCAGCGGGAGCTGGACGATGTAGCCGTGGCAGGTCGGGTCGGCGTTGAGGCGGTCGATCTCGGCTTCGACCTCCTCCTGTGTGGCCTCGGCGGGCAGCTCGACCTGGATCGAGTTCATGCCGATCGCCTCGGACTCGCGGTGCTTCATCCCCACGTACAGCTGGGATGCCGGGTCGGCGCCCACGAGCACCGTCGCGATGCCGGGGGTCACGCCCAGCGCCTTCAGCTTCGCGACCCGCTCGGCCAGCTCCGCCTTGATCGCCGCGGCGGTCGCCCGCCCGTCGAGTTTCTGTGCCGTCATGTTCTCTCCTCAGAAATCGTCCCGCGAGAAACCACTCCCGCACCGAGACACACGTCGGCAGACGGTGTCTCGGTGCGAAGGTGGTGTCTCGCGGACAGGGGATGCCGCAATGGCGAGCCGTTACTGGGCGAGGCCGGGGTACAGCGGGAACGCGGCGGTCAGCGCGGCCACGCGGGTGCGCAGGGCCTCGACGTCGGCCTCCGGAAGCAGCGCCAGCGCGATGACGTCGGCGACCTCGGTGAACTCGGCGTCGCCGAAGCCGCGGGTCGCGAGCGCCGGGGTGCCGATGCGCAGACCCGACGTCACCATCGGCGGACGCGGGTCGTTGGGCACCGCGTTGCGGTTGACGGTGATGTGGATCTCGTGCAGCAGGTCTTCGGCCTGCTTGCCGTCGATCGCGGCGTCGCGGAGGTCGACGAGCACCAGGTGCACGTCGGTGCCGCCGGAGCGCACCGAGATCCCGGCATCCTTCACGTCCTGCTGCGACAGACGCTCGGCGAGGATCGCCGCACCGCGCACGACGCGCTCCTGGCGCTCCTTGAACTCCGGGGTCGCGGCGAGCTTGAACGCGGTCGCCTTCGCGGCGATGACGTGCATGAGCGGGCCGCCCTGCTGGCCCGGGAAGACGGCCGAGTTGATCTTCTTCGCGAGATCGGCGTCGTTGGTGAGGATGAAGCCCGAGCGGGGGCCGCCGATCGTCTTGTGCACCGTCGAGCTCACGACGTGCGCGTGCGGCACCGGCGACGGGTGCAGACCCGCGGCGACGAGACCGGCGAAGTGCGCCATGTCGACCCACAGCAGCGCGCCCACCTTGTCGGCGATGGCGCGGAAGCGGGCGAAGTCGAGCTGGCGCGGGTAGGCCGACCAGCCGGCGATGATGACCTTCGGCTGGTGCTCGACGGCGAGGCGCTCGACCTCGTCCATGTCGATCGTCGAGGTCTCGGGGTCGACGCCGTAGGCGACGATGTTGTAGAGCCGGCCGGAGAAGTTGATCTTCATGCCGTGCGTCAGGTGACCGCCGTGGTCGAGCGAGAGGCCCAGCAGGGTGTCGCCGGGGCGCGCGATCGCGTGCAGCACGGCCGCGTTGGCGGAGGCGCCCGAGTGCGGCTGGACGTTCGCGAACTCGGCGCCGAACAGGGCCTTGGCGCGCTGGATGGCGAGCTCCTCGGCGACGTCGACCTCCTCGCAGCCGCCGTAGTAGCGACGGCCGGGGTAGCCCTCGGCGTACTTGTTCGTCAGCACCGAGCCCTGCGACTGCAGCACGGAGACGGGGACGAAGTTCTCCGAGGCGATCATCTCGAGGTAGCCGCGCTGACGCTCGAGCTCACGCTCGAGGACCTGCGCGATCTCGGGGTCGACCTCGGCGAGCGGGGCGTTGAAGTAGGGATCGGTCATGACGGTCTCCTGCCATTCGTCGGGTGGATGCCGGTGTGCGCTGCGCGCACGCCGCTGTATCAAACGAAGGCCGGCCCAGGCGTGCGGTCGATTGCCGTGATCGTCGCTCCCCGATGGTGACCCACCTCAACGCCAGTCGCGACAATGCGAGCATATCGGATGCGGCGACCCGGGCACACGGCTAAGCTGGCCCCGCCGGATTTGTTAGGGCTCCTTACAGAGCACATCGCCCCTGGTCTCGGTCCCGACACCCGCGCAGAATGGAGAGACCGTGTCGCAGCCCGCCCTCGTCCCCGCCCCCGGGCGGCTCGTCGTCGCCGACAGCGCCCCCTTCCTGCTCACGAGCGACGTCGCGATCCTCGCCGAGACGGAGGCCGCCGCGCCCGCCGCCGCGCTGCGCCGGCTGATCGAGGTGCGCACCGGCATCCCGCTGACCTCCACGGCGGCCGCCGGCGTCGCGTCGGGTCGCAGCATCCGCCTGGCGCTCGGCCACGACGGGCCCGCGGAGTCGTACCGGCTGCGCAGCGGCGAGAGCGCCGTCGAGGTGGTCGGCGCCGACGCCGCGGGCCTCTTCTACGGCGTGCAGACGCTCGTGCAGGCGATCTCGGTCGGGCCCGCGGGTGCGCATGTCGCGGCGATGGAGATCGACGACGCCCCCCGATTCGCCTATCGCGGGGTGATGCTCGACGTCGCCCGCCACTTCCTCGACGTCGAGACCGTGTGCGGATACATCGACCGGGCGGCGGGTCTGAAGTTCAACGCGCTGCACCTGCACCTGACCGACGACCAGGGCTGGCGGCTGCAGCTGGAGTCCCGACCGCTGCTCACCCAGAAGGCGGCGACGACAGCGGTCGGCGGTGACGCCGGGGGCTTCTACACGCACGACGACTACCGCGCCATCGTCGCGTACGCCGCCGCCCGTCACATGATCGTGGTGCCGGAGATCGACGGCCCGAGCCACACGCACGCGGTCTCGCTCGCCTACCCCGAGCTGTGCGAGGAGCCGGTGCTGAGCGCCGAACTGGAGGAGCTCGCGCAGGCGGACGGCAGCGCACTGCCCGTCAGCGGCACCCCGTACGAGGGCATCGGGGTGGGGTTCTCGTCGCTGCGCATCCGCGACGAGCGGACCTACGCCTTCCTCGCCGACGTCCTCACCGAGCTGGCGGCCCTCACGCCCGGGCCCTACCTGCACATCGGCGGCGACGAGGCGCTCGGGACGGATGCCGAGGACTACGCCCACTACATCGAGCGCACCTCGCGCCTCGTGCTCGACGCCGGCAAGACCCCCATCGCCTGGCACGAGGCGGGGGCCTCCCCCACCCTCGCCGCGGGCACGATCGGGCAGTACTGGGGTTTCGTGTCTCCCACCGACGGCATGGACGAGAAGACCCGCGGGTTCGTCCGGCGCGGCGGACAGGTGATCCTCTCGCCCGCCGACGCGATCTACCTCGACATGAAGTTCGACCCCGACTCGCCGCTCGGCCTCACCTGGGCGCGCGGCGTGACCACCGTCCATCGCGCCTACGACTGGGACCCCGCCCGCGTCGTCGACGGCATCGGCGACGACGACATCCTCGGCGTCGAGGCGCCGCTGTGGGGCGAGACCGCCCGCACGGCCGACGACATGGACGCCCTCGCCTTCCCGCGCATCGCCGCCGCCGCGGAGGCGGCGTGGTCGCCCGCCCTCGGGACGACGCCCCTGCGATCCTGGGAGTCGTTCCGCACCCGCGTCGGCGGACTCGGTCCCCTGTGGGCGGCGCTCGGCATCCGCTTCACCGCCTCGCCCGAGATCGACTGGATGCCCGTCGCGGCCGCACCGGCCCGCGATGCCGGCCGCGGCGAAGGACCGCTCAGCGAGGCGGCCGACGGGAGGACGGCATGACGACGGTGATCCGCGCCGTCCGGCTCGTCGACGGGGGCGCCGCCACCGACGACGCCTGGATCGCGTTCGCCGACGGACGCGTCCGCGACCGCGGCACGGGCGACGGGTGGCGCGCGGTCGCGGCGGACCGTGTCATCGACTGCGCGGGCGGCGTGCTCACGCCCGGATTCATCGACATCCACGGACACGGCGGCGGCGGCGCGTCGTTCGACGACGGCGCCGAGGCGATCGCCACGGCCCGCGCGCTGCACCGCGCCCACGGCACGACCCGCGCCGTGGTGTCACTCGTCACGGCATCCCTCGACGACCTCGCCGCGCGGGTCGCCGTCGTCGCCGGGCTCGCCGCGGCCGACGCGACGATCCTCGGCTCGCACCTCGAGGGGCCGTTCCTCGACGTCGGCCACAAGGGCGCCCACACCCCGGGCCTGCTGCGTCCGCCGGATGCCGCGGCCGTCGCACGCCTCATCGATGCCGGGCGCGGCACCGTCCGGCAGGTGACGCTCGCCCCCGAGCTTCCCGGCGGGCTCGCCGCCGTGTCGCAGTTCGCCGCGGCGGGTGTCGCGGTCGCCGTCGGGCACACGAACGCGACGGAGGACGAGGCGTTCGCCGCCTTCGACGCGGGCGCGACGATCCTGACGCACGCGTTCAACGCCATGCCCGGCATCCACCACCGCGAGCCCGGACCCGTCGTCGCAGCCCTCCGCAACGAGCGCGTCACGCTGGAGATCATCGCGGACGGGGTGCACGTGCATCCGGATGTCGTGGCGCTCGCGTTCACGCAGGCGCCCGGTCGCATCGCCCTCATCACCGATGCGATGGCCGCCGCCGGCGCCGCCGACGGCCACTACACGCTGGGCGGACTCGCCGTCACGGTGACCGACGGCACCGCGCGTCTCGACGTCGGCGGTGCGATCGCGGGATCGACCCTCACCCAGGATGCCGCCCTGCGCCTCGCGGTGCGCGCAGGTGTCCCGCTGGCCACCGCGGTCGGCGCGCTCACGCACGTCCCGGCGCGGGCCGTCGGCGTCGCGGACCGGTTCGGTTCGCTCGCCGTGGGCCGCCCCGCCGACGCCGTGCTGCTCGATGAGCGGTTGACGGTGCGGTCGGTGTGGGTCGACGGCATCCCCGTCTGACCCCGCCGGCGCCCCACCCGAACCGGCACCGTCGACGAAGCTCTCGACGAGAAGCGGGGCGGACG
>NZ_JBXAFF010000062.1:0-13486 GCF_058792815.1 Microbacterium sp. MPR-TSA4 | reverse complement strand
GTCCTCCCCTTCTCCTCCACCCGACCGAGGTACTTCCGCATGTCCGCGCGCCGCCGCATCCCCGCGTTCACCGCCGTCCTGGCCCTTCTGGCGGGACTGCTCGCCGTCCTCGCCCCGGTTCCCGCCGTGGCCGCCCCCGCCGAGATCGGCGCGGGGAGCGTGCACTGGGGCATCAAGGAGTCCTGGCGCAACTACATCGGCGCCGGGGTGATCATGACCGGCGGCGTGACGCGGGCGGCGGACGGCGCCTTCGACTTCCCGGTCACGGCAGGCTCGTTCGGCGACGGCAACGCGCTCACGGTGCAGCTGGGCGGCACGGTGCGTTTCGCGGCGTACTGCGACGACAACGTCGCCTTCACGTCGTGCCTGCTCGACTCGACGTTCTCCGGCCTGCAGCTGACCATCTCCGCCGACAGGCAAGAGCTCCGAGGAGACTACGAGGGCATCTCCCAGGACACGCCCGGGGGCGCGATCACGCGCTACGAGGACGTAGTGATCGCCACGATCGATGCGCTCGGGGCGAGCCCGGTCGTGGGCGACGGCACGACGGCCTGGCCCGCCATGCCCACGGTGGCCGGCGACGGCTTCCCGCTCTATCCGGTCGGCACGACGATGGATCCGGTCTCGCTCACCTACGCCGGCCCCGGCGGGGCGCCCGATCTGGGCGAGCACTGGAGCGTTCCGGGCGCGCCCGCCTTCACGCCCGCCGCGACCTGGGTCGGCGCCGTCAATCCGGCCAGCCGCGATGCGTTGGTCGGCGCGACGGCGCTGCACGTCGTCGAGCGGGCGACGAGCACCGCGACGGCGCTGACCGTGAGCGCGCTCGATCCCGCGACCCTCCAGCCGGCCGGCGCGGTCGAGGTGCCGCTCGCCGCGAACGCCGCGTACGCCGTCGCGAACGACCCGGCATCCGACCGCGTGTTCGTGCTCACCCAGGTGCGCACCACTGTCGGCGGGGTGCGCGGCGGCGACGCCACCCTGACCGCGCTCACCTGGACGGGCGGCGGCTACGAGACGGCCACCGTGGGGACGATCACGGGGACGGCGTACACCCTCAACGCGATGGCGTGGAACGCGGTCGCGAACGAGATCGCCGTCATCACGCAGGTGCGCGGCACCGCGGCCGACCGCTTCACCCTCACGCGGTCGGCAGGCGGCACGGGTGCCCTCGTCTCCGTGCCGATCGTGCTGCCCGCCGATGCGACCGACGCGCAGCGCGCCGCGGACCTGTTCGGAAGCTCCGGCCCGAAGGCGGGCGGCACACTGGTCGCGCTCCGCGACGGCAGCTACCTCGCCGTCGGCAAGCTCGCCGAGGGCATCCCGTTGCCGGCGCGCCACCTCGTCGTGGGCGCCCAGACGGCGACCGCGGCCTTCGTCGCCGACACCGTTCCGACCACGCAGCCCTATGCGGCCGAGTGGAACCAGTACTTCACCTACGAGCTCGCCGCGACCGCGGCCGACGGGGCGGTGATGCTCTACAGCGCCAACTGGACGGGCGTCGTCGGCTACGCGGATGTGATCGCGGGATCGGTCCGCATGCTCGCGAACGACGTCGGCATCGGCGTCCAGGGCTACGCGGACCAGGCGGGCTCCGACGCCGCGCACGGCCTCGACTACGTGCTCAGCCAGACGGCGGCCTCGATCGACGTGCTCCGCGACCACCGCCTGGTCGCCAGCATCCCGATCGCCGGATTCGCCCGCGACGCCCTCAGCCGCGACGTGTTCGCCGTCCTTCCCGACGGCTCCGTCATCGTGCAGGTCGCGGATGCCGCGACGGGACGGCGGGCGCTGCAGCGCCTCGAGCTCACGGGCATCGCTCCCGTCGTGACCTCCGACCCCGCCGACCGTGCCGTCACGCTCGCCGCCGGCACGGCGTCGACGGCCATCGCCTTCCAGGCGACCGGCACCGGTCAGGTGCAGTGGCAGATCCGTCCGTCCGGCGCCACCCGGTTCGCCGACATCTCGGGGGAGACCTCGCCGCTTCTCGCGCTCGAGGCCACCGTCAACACCGACGGCACCCAGGTTCGCGCCGTCTTCGCCACCCCGGGCGGCCGCGTCGCCACCGCGCCGGCGACGATCCGGGTCACGACCGCCCCGATCTTCGAAGCCCAGCCGACGGCGCCGACGGTGTATGTCGGTCAGCCTTACGAGCTCTCGGTGCTCGCGTCCGGCAACCCCGCTCCCACCGTGTCCTGGCAGCGCCGCTCGGGAGAGGACTGGGTCGAGGTGGCCGCGGGCGTCGACGGGAGCAGGCTGACGGTCGACGCGGCGCCGTTGAGCGACGACGGCGCCGTGTACCGCGCCCGGCTCTCGAACAGCGTCGACACCGTCTACAGCGCCGAGGTGCGCGTGAGCGTGCGGGAGCGGCCCTCGGTCCCCGAGACGACGACCTACACGGGAGTCGTCCTCGAGTGGACCGGCGCACCGGAATGGCAGCACCGTCCCCCCAACGGCAGCGCCGCGAACTACTTCTCGGCGGGCGTCTCCGACGGGACGACGACGACCTACCGTGCGCGCGGCGACGGCGCCGAGATCCTTCAGCGCGCCGCCGACGGCTCCACCGCGACCGCGACGTGGGACACGCGCGGCAGCCATGTCGACGCGGGCGGGCAGGCCGCGCAGCTGATGCGATTCACCGACGGCACCGCGGTGCTCGATGCGAGCGGCGCGGCCACCATCACCTGGCCGGGTGAGGTGAGCGTGAACTTCTACGACGGGCTCGTGCCGTTCACCCTCTCCCATCCCCGGCTCGAGGTCTCGGCCGACGGCGTCGGCTCCCTGACGGCCGATCTCTCCGGCTACGCCGGCGACATGTCCGATCCGGACAAGCCGAAGGAGGCCGTCGCACCGCAGACGGGCGTCACGGTGGCGACACTGCGCGGCGTCGTCGTCGACGCGCAGCGCGGCTTCGTCGTCACGCCCGACTTCGCGGGCGTCGAGATCGACGCGCGCGGCGGAACCCCGCAGGTGCGGTCGGGCTCCGGGTGGGGGTCGTGGCCCCAGTCGTTCGTCGACTTCCACGCGACGACCCATCTGGCCGCTTACTTCTATTCGACCGGCGGATCGATGGATGCCGCGAAGCGGCCGGCATCCTTCGCCGTCGGGTTCTCCGGAGCGATCCCGACCACCCCGACCACCCCCGAGGTCCCTGTCGTCACGCCACCCGTGATCGCGCCCAGCGCACCGACCACGGTCGTGCCCACCCGCGAGGGCGCTCTGCTCTGGGGCGTGAAATCCTCCTTCCGCAGCTACATCACCGGGCCGATCGCCAAGGGGGCCATCGCGGTCTCCGGCGGCGCGAGTGCGGCGGACGGTCGGTTCCGCTTCGGGCAGACCGGGCGCGACCTCGCCGACGGGCGCGGCACCGCGAGCTACGGCGGAGCGGTGCGATTCACCGGACACTCCGGCGTGCTCGACCTCACCTTCAGCGACCCGCAGGTGCGGATCGACTCGGCATCGGCCGGGGCGCTGATCGTCAGTGTGGGCGGTCGACGCACCGAGCTGGCCGCGCTCGACCTGTCCGCCGGCACCCGCAGCGACGCGGACGGCGCGATCGCCTACACCTCCGTGCCCGCCACCCTCACGGCGTCGGGCGCCGGAGTGTTCTCGTACGGATCGTCGCAGTTCTACGGCGCCGGCACCGCGATGGACGCGGTCACCTTCGTCGTCGGCGCGGATGCGGCGCCCGGCTCCGCCGCACCGGCGCAGACGGTCGCGTCCGCCGCCGCGGGCGCGGCGTGGGTGCCTCCGGCGGATCCGCCCGCCCGCACCGGGCTCACGGTCGACCCCGCCTTCGCGGCCGGCGTGCCCGCGGGTGGCGAGATCGCGGCCTCGGGAAGCGGCTTCGCCCCCGGCGAGACCGACATCAAGGTCGTCGTGTACTCGAGCCCGGTGGTCCTCGAGCTCGCGCTCACCGCGGACGAGAACGGTGTCGCCGCCTGGCGCGGGCTGCTCCCGGCGACGCTGGCGCCGGGGGAGCACACCCTGACCTTCCAGGGCGCGCAGCTCGCTCTCGGTGCGCCGATCACCGTTCTCGCCCCGCTCGCGATGAGCGGCTGCACCGTGCGGGACGCGTCGCTCGACTGGGGGTTCAAGGAGTCGTTCCGCTCCTACATCTCCGGCTCGATCGCCCACGGCGAGTGGACCGTGGCCGACGGCGCCGCCTACAGCACACCCGTCTTCCAGTGGCGCGGCGGCACCGGGACGGCCGACATCGCCGGGGCGACCGGTCAGGTCGACTTCACCGGAACGGTGACCTTCACGGGCCACGATGGCCTCTTGCACACCACCGTCGGAAACCCGCGCATCCGCCTCATCGACTCGACCCGGGCCCAACTGCTCCTGGACGTGTCGGGGCTCACGATGGACGACGCTCTGGCCGGGCGCACGGAGAACGTCGTGACGGCCGTCGCGGTGCCCTTCGCCGACATCGACCTGACGCAGGGCGACGTCTCCCGCACCGCCGACACGATCACGGTGACCGGGGCCGCCACGACGATCACGGCAGAAGGCTCGGCCGCCTTCCCGAACTACCCGGCGGGCACCGCGTTCGACCCGATCGACTTCTCGGTCGCGGTCACCGACTGCGCCGCGCAGGTGCTCACCGACGGCGACGTGCCGCAGGCGACGCAGCCGACGGCGGATGCCGGGACGCCGGCGCTCCCGGTGTGGGCGTGGCTCCTGATCGCCGGCATCGCGCTGCTGTGCGCGGCCGCCGGCTCCGTGGGCACCGTCCTGGTGATGCGCCGGCGCGGGAAGGCCGGTGATCCTACGACGTCGGCGTGATCTTCGACTGGATGGTGGACATGACCATCGTGTCGGCGAGGGTCGTGGTGTCGCCGACCTCGCGTCCCTCGGCCACGTCGCGCAGCAGCCGCCGCATGATCTTGCCCGAGCGGGTCTTCGGCAGCTCGGTGACGATGTACACGTCGCGCGGACGCGCGATCGGGCCGATCTGCTCACCGACCCAACGGCGCAGGACGTCGACGATGCCCGCGGCGTCGTGCGCCTTGAGGAAGGACTCCTTCAGCACGCAGAAGGCGACGACCGCCTGCCCGGTGGTCTCGTCGGACGCGCCCACCACCGCCGCCTCGGCGACGGCCTCGTTGCCGACCAGCGCCGATTCGATCTCGGTCGTCGAGAGCCGGTGGCCGGAGACGTTCATGACGTCGTCGACGCGCCCGAGGAACCAGACGTCGCCGTCCTCGTCGAGGCGTGCGCCGTCGCCGGCGAAGTAGAAGCCCTTGTCCTGGAACTTCTCCCAGTAGGTCTCGACGAAGCGCTCCGGGTCGCCCCAGATGCCGCGGAGCATCGACGGCCACGGCTGGGTGATCACGAGGAGGCCGCCGTTGCCGTTGCCGACGTGGGTGCCCTCGTCGTCCACGACGTCGATTCCGATGCCGGGGAGCGGCACCTGCGCCGAGCCGGGTTTGGTCTCGGTCACGCCGGGCAGGGCGGAGACCATGATGGCTCCCGTCTCGGTCTGCCACCAGGTGTCGACGATGGGAGCGGTGTCGCCGCCGATGATCGAGCGGTACCACATCCATGCCTCGGGGTTGATCGGTTCGCCCACCGATCCGAGCAGGCGCAGCGACGACAGGTCGAAGCGCTGCGGGATCTCGCGGCCCAGCTTCATGAACGATCGGATGGCCGTGGGCGCCGTGTAGAGGATCGTCACGCCGTACTTCTCGACCAGTTCCCACCAGCGGCCGGGGTGCGGGCTGTCGGGAGTCCCCTCGTACAGCACCTGGGTCGCGCCGTTCGCGAGCGGACCGTACGTCACGTACGAATGACCGGTGATCCAGCCGATGTCGGCCGTGCACCAGAAGACATCCGTCTCGGGGTGCAGGTCGTGGACGACCCGGTTGGTGAACGCGGCCTGGGTGAGGTATCCGCCCGAGGTGTGCAGGATGCCCTTCGGCCTTCCGGTGGTCCCCGACGTGTACAGGATGAAGAGCGGGTTCTCGGCGGGGAACGGCTGCGCCTCGTGTTCGGCGGAAGCCGCCGGCACGGCGTCGTGCCACCAGATGTCGCGTCCCTCGGTCCAGGCGACCTCGTTCTCGGTGCGCCGCACGACCAGGACGTGCTCCACCGTCTCCTGCGGTCCGGCACCGCGGTCGCCGAGCGCCTGATCGACCGCCGGCTTCAGCGGGGACACGCGGCCCTTGCGGTAGCCGCCGTCGGCGGTGATGACGAGCTTCGCGCCGGCGTCGTCGATGCGGGAGCGCAGGCTGTCGGCGGAGAAGCCGCCGAAGATGACCGAGTGGATGGCGCCGATCCGCGCGACGGCGAGCATCGCCGCGATCGCCTCGGGGATCATGGGGAGGTAGATCGCGACGCGGTCGCCGGCGCCGACGCCGAGCTCCTGCAGCACGTTCGCCGTGCGCTTGACCTCCTCGGTGAGCTGTGCGTAGGTGATGCGGCGCTCATCGCCGGGCTCGCCCTCCCACAGCAGCGCGACGCGATCGCCGTTGCCCTCCGCCACGTGGCGGTCGAGGCAGTTGTAGGCGACGTTGAGTTCTCCGTCGGCGAACCACCGGGCGAAGGGCGGCTGCGACCAGTCGAGGACCTCGGTGAACGGGGTGTGCCAGTGCAGCGCGCGGGCCTGCTCGGCCCAGAACGCCTCACGGTCGGCATCCGCGCGCGCGTACAGGTCGGCCGTGGCGATCGCGTCGGCGGCGAACGCGGGGGAGGGGGCGAACCGACGGGTCTCGTTCAGCAAGTGGTCGATCTGGCTGCTCATCTGCGCGCTCCTTTGCGGCGGGGACGGGACTGTGTCCCGGACGATTCACGAAATCTAGCGACGGCCTCCGACGTGCACCACCTCCGGAAGTGGGGAGCGACGGACATCCGATATATCAGTGGAAACACGCGGTTTCGATTGGAGTGGTGCCGCGCGTCTGCGTAAGCTCGATCCGGCCGAACTTCGATTCAGGCAGCGCGACTCCCGACCACCCCCGATTCCGGGATGTCGCGTGGCGGCATCCCATCTCCCCCTATGGGATGCCGCCTTCTCTCTTTCCGGCGGAGGCTCCTCCCCAACGTCGCGCCGACGCGCACTGTCCACGGATGCCGCCGCCCACCCCGAGCGCAGGCGTCGGCCGCACCTACCGTCGAGGCATGTCCGAGCCGTTCGTCGTCCGTCGCCGCGAGAGCCGGCGCGTTCCCGAATCCGTGCGCCGGACCCCGATGGTCGATGCGGCGGCGGCGGCCGCGGCGTCACCGGCGGCTCCGCTGCGGCGGCCGGAGCGCAGACCGCTGCCCGACCATCCGGCGCTCGACCCCCTCCGCCATCTGCTGGGCGATCCGCAGATCACGGACGTGTTCATCAACGGCGTCGACGGCCTCTTCGTCGACCGTGGTCGCGGCGTCGAATCCGTGGAGGGTTGGCGCCTGGGAGCGGACGACCTGCGCGCGCTGGCCGTCGCTCTCATCGGCGTCGGCGGACGCCACCTCGACGATGCCGCACCGCTCGTGGACGTCCGGTGGGAGCACGGCGCACGGGTGCACGCGGTGCTCCCGCCGGTGGCGTGCTCGGGCACGGCCATCTCGATCCGTCTCCCGCAGGTCGGCATCCCCGATCTCGACGAGCTCGTGCGCGGCGGTCTGTGCGATGCCGAGACCGTCCGCCGCCTCGACGCGCTCGTGACGGCGCGCCGGAACGTCCTCATCTCCGGTGCGACCGGGGCCGGCAAGACCACCCTGCTGTCGGCGCTGCTGGGACGTGTTCCCGCCCGGGAACGCATCGTGACCATCGAGGACGTCGCCGAACTGCGCATCCGGCATCCCCACCACGTCCGCCTCGAGGCGAGACAGCCCAATCTGGAGGGCGCCGGGGCGGTGCCGTTGGCGCGGCTCGTCCGCGAGGCCCTGCGGATGAGGCCCGACCGCCTCGTCGTGGGGGAGTGTCGCGGCGAGGAGGTGCGAGAGCTCCTCACCGCGCTCAACACGGGACACGACGGCGGCGCCGGCACCGTCCATGCCGGCAGCATCCGCGACCTTCCGACCCGGCTGGAGGCGCTGGGCGCGCTCGCGGGCATGGACGATCGATCGATGGCGCGTCAGGTCGTCAGTGCCATCGGCGTGGTGGTCCACGTCGAGCGGGGCGCCGACGGCATCCGGCGCGTCTCGGGAATCGCTCGGCCCGCGCTCGACGACAGTGGCCGCCTGCGCATGGAGGTCGGATCGTGAGCGCCCGTCGGCCCGCAGAGGCCTCCGACGCCGCCGCGACCGTCCAGAAGGTGTCGGTCCTCCTCGAATCCGGCGTCGCGCCCGGGCGAGTGTGGGAGCTGCTGGCCGAGGACGGCGATCCCGTCGCGCTGCGGGTCGCGACGGCTCCCGACGGCACCGGCGCCTCCTCCGCGCTGCGCGCACTGGGCGGCGCGTGGGTCGATGTCGCCGCCGCGTGGCAGGTCGCGGAGACCGTCGGCGCGCCGCTCGCATCCAGCCTCCGGCGGTTCGCCGACGCGCTGCGCGGCGCCCAGGAGGCGCGCGACGACGTGCGCGTGGCGCTGGCCGACCCGACGGCCACCGCGCGTCTCGTCACGTGGCTCCCCGTCGTCGCGGTGCTCCTCGGCATGACGCTGGGCTTCGACCTCGTCGCGGCGCTCACCCAGCCGATCGGCATCGCGTGCGCGGTCGCGGGCGTCGCACTGATGCTCGCCGCACGCGGCTGGACGAAGCGCCTGGTGGCGCGCGCCCAGCCCGACGACCGCCTCGCCGGCGTGCAGGCGGAAGTCGTCGCCATCGCCCTGTCCGGGGGCGTGTCGATCGATCGGGCGCTGGCGACGGCGGAGGGTGCCGGCGCCGGACGGATCGCGCCCGACGTGCACGCGGTCCTCCGTCTGTCGCAGCGGGCCGGCGCCCCGGCCGTCGACCTCCTCCGGGCGGGCGCCGCGGAGCAACGCCGTGCCGCACGCACGGAGGGTCGGTTGCGTGCGGCCCGTCTGGGCGCGTCGCTGCTGCTGCCGATGGGCGTGTGCACCTTGCCCGCCTTCCTGCTGCTGGGCGTCGCCCCGCTGCTGCTCTCGGTGGTCGGCGGCGCATCCCTGCCGCTCGGCGCACCCGCGGCACCGCCCTAGCCCTCGCCGACTCGGCGGCACATCGCCGCCGTCACCCCGTGCCCGCTCGTCCACCGTCACGAAAAGGAGACCCCATGTCACTCTCATCACTCGACCGCCCCTCGCCGAGGACTGCGACCGCGTCGCTGCCGCCGTTGAGCGCTCGACGCGCCCGCGCCCTGTACGCCGACGAGGACGGTGCCGCCACGGCGGAGTACGCCGTCGCGACGATGGCGGCCGTCGCGTTCGCGGGGCTGCTCGTCGTGATCATGCGCAGCGACGAGGTGCGCGGCATCCTCACCGATCTGGTCCGCCGCGCACTCACGGTCGCATGAGTCGCCGGGACGATGACGGCGGTTCGGCGACCGCGGAGTTCGCCGTCATCGTTCCCGCGGTGCTGCTGCTCGTGGCGCTGACCGCCGGCGCCGTGTCCGCGGTGGGACGGCAGGTGCGGCTGGAGCATGCGGCCGCGCAGGCCTCGAGGCTCGCCGCGCGCGGCGAGCCCGATCGCGCCGGCGAGATCGTGCAGGCGATCGCCGGTGGACACGTCGCCGGGGTCACCGCCGACGGCGATCTCGTGTGCGTCACCGCGACGGCGTCCCCCGGCATCCCGCTTCCGCTGCCCGAGCTGCGGGCCCGCTCCTGCGCCCTCGACGGCGGACGGTGACGACAGTGATGATGACGGGGGATCGCTGATGGCGGGGGCAGCGGCCGCGCTCGCCGCGGTCGCCGTCGCGTCGGCCGTCGCGGTCGGTGTCGTGACCGCCGGGGCGGCGGCGGTCGTCGGTGCCCGCGCGGCGGGCATCGCGGATGCCGCGGCCCTCGCCGCCGCCGATACGGCCGCGGGCCTCGTGTCGGGGACGGCGTGCCAACGCGCCGTCGATGTCGCGGCCGTGGCGGGTGCCGCCGTCGTGGCGTGCACCGTGGTCGGAACGACCGCGACGGTCCGTGTCCGCCTCGGGTCGGGGGTGCTTGCCGCGGAGGCCCGCGCGCGGGCCGGGCCCCCTCCCGGTGATGGGTGAGGCCGCGGCTCCCAGCGTCCTCCACGTCGAGCGGTGTGTATGGTGTGCATCGGAGAAAGGACGCCACGTGGCAGCTGTCAAGAGTGCTGGGGGCAAGAAGCTCGTCATCGTCGAGTCGCCGACGAAGATGAAGTCGATCCAGGGATACCTGGGCGACGGATACGAGGTGCTCAGCTCGGTCGGTCACATCCGTGACCTCGCGGACAAGAAGGACATCCCCGCCGAGCTGAAGAAGACCTCGGTCGGAAAGTACTCGATCGACATCGAGAACGGCTTCACTCCTCTTTATGTGGAGAGCGAGCGCGGCAAGAAGACCGTCGCCGAGCTCAAGCGCGCCCTCAAGAACGCCGACGAGCTCCTGCTCGCCACCGATGAAGACCGCGAAGGCGAAGCCATCGCGTGGCACCTGCTCGAGGCCCTCAAGCCCAAGGTCCCCGTCAAGCGCATGGTGTTCCACGAGATCACCAAGGACGCCATCCGCGCCGCCGTCGACAACACCCGCGAGCTCGACCTCGCCCTCGTCGACGCGCAGGAGACGCGCCGCATCCTCGACCGTCTGTACGGCTGGGACGTCTCCGACGTCACGCGCCGGAAGGTCGGACAGGGCACCTCCGCCGGGCGCGTGCAGTCGGCTGCGACGCGCCTCGTCGTCGACCGCGAACGCGAGCGCATGGCCTTCGTCTCGGCGTCGTACTGGGATGTCGAGGCGCTCGCCGCCTCCGGCGGCGAGTCGTTCGCCACCCGCCTGGCCCGCCTCGACGGCGCTCCGCTGGCGCGCGGCACCGACTTCGACGATGCCGGGCAGCTGAAGAAGGCCGTCGTCGTCCTCACCGAATCGCAGGCGCGCGAGCTGGCCGCCGCGATCGAGGCGGGCGGGGAGGCGACCGTCACGGCCGTCGAGGCCAAGCCCGGAACCCGCAGCCCCAAGCCCCCGTTCACGACCTCCACGCTCCAGCAGGAGGCCGGTCGCAAGCTCTCGATGAGCGCGAAGCACGCCATGGGCGTCGCACAGCGGCTCTACGAGAAGGGGTACATCACCTATATGCGCACCGACTCGACCGCGCTGTCCACGCAGGCGGTCACGGCGGCGCGTACCCAGGCCGTGGCGCTGTACGGCGACAAGGCGGTGCCGGCCAACCCGCGCAGCTACCGCAACAACAGCAAGAACGCGCAGGAGGCGCACGAGGCGATCCGTCCCTCGGGCGACTCCTTCCGCACCCCGGCATCCGTGTCGTCGTCGCTGGACCGCGACGAACTGCGCCTGTACGACCTCATCTGGAAGCGCACCGTCGCCTCGCAGATGTCCGACGCCAAGTACGAGACCACCACGGTGACGCTCGAGACCGAGGCGGCCGGCCGCACGGCGTCGTTCACGGCATCCGGCACCGTGTACACCTTCAAGGGCTTCCTCGAGGCGTACGAGGAAGGGCGCGACGAGAAGCGCGGCGACGCCGACAAGTCCGACGACCAGTCGCTGCCGCCGCTGGCCGTCGGCGACGTGCTCTCGCTGCACGACGTCGAGCCGAAGGGGCACGCCACCAGCCCCAAGCCCCGCTACACCGAGGCGTCGCTCGTGAAGGCGCTGGAGGAGAAGGGCATCGGTCGTCCCTCGACGTTCGCGAGCATCATCGACGTCATCATCAACCGCGAGTACGTCACCAAGCGCGGTCAGGCGCTCGTGCCGAGCTGGCTGGCGTTCAGCGTCGTGCGGCTGCTCGAGGAGCACTTCGCCGACCTCGTCGACTACGACTTCACGGCCGCGCTCGAAGACGACCTCGACGCGATCGCGCGCGGCGAGCAGCAGCGCGTCGCGTGGCTGCAGGAGTTCTACTTCGGCTCCGAGAACCACGTGGGCCTTCGTCACATCCTCGACAACCTCGGCGAGATCGACGCGCGCGAGATCAACGCGACGAAGATCGGCGACGTGGCCACCCTGCGCTTCGGCCGGTACGGCCCCTACCTCGACGTGCCCAACGAGGACGGCACGTCGCGCATCGTCAACGTCCCCGGCGATCTGGCCCCCGACGAGCTCACCCCCGAGAAGGCGCGCGAGCTCATCGACGCCCCGATCGCCGGCGACCGCGTGCTCGGACAGAACCCCGAGAACGGGCGCGACATCGTGGTGAAGGACGGTCGCTTCGGTCCCTACCTCGAAGAGGTGCTCCCCGCCGAGCCCGAGCCGGAGCCCGCGCCCGTCGCCGAGGCCGCGGCCGAGTCGGCGCCGAAGAAGCGGGTCGCGAAGAAGAAGGTCGAGGCGCCCAAGCCGCGCCGCGCCTCGCTCTTCAAGAGCATGTCGCCCGAGACGATCGACCTCGAGACCGCGCTGAAGCTCTTCTCGCTTCCGCGCACCGTCGGTGTCGACCCCGAGACCGACACCCCGATCACGGCGCAGAACGGCCCCTACGGTCCGTACCTGAAGAAGGGCGCCGACTCGCGTTCGCTCGCGGGCGAGGACCAGATCTTCGACATCACCCTCGAGCAGGCGCTCGAGATCTACGCGCAGCCGAAGTACGCCAATCGCGCCGCGAGCTTCCTCAAGGAGTTCGAGGCCGATCCGGTGTCGGGCAAGCCCATCCGCATCAAGGACGGCCGCTTCGGCGCCTACGTCACCGACGGGACCACGAACGTGACGATCCCGCGCGGGCAGACCGCCGACGACATCACCTTCGAGGTCGCGGTGCAGATGCTCGCGGACAAGCGTGCGAAGGGTCCCGCGCCCAAGCGCACGACCCGCCGGACGACCACGACCACGCGCAAGCCGGCCGCCAAGAAGAAATGACCCGGGGACTGTGGGTCACGTTCGAGGGCGGTGACGGCACCGGGAAGACGACGCAGGCGAGCCTCCTCGAGCGCTGGCTGCGCGATCAGGGGCGCACGGTCCTGCGCACCCGTGAACCCGGCGGCACGGAGGTCGGCGTCCTGATCCGCGACATCGTCCTGCACCACCGCGGCGAGGTCGCCCCGCGCGCGGAGGCGCTGCTCTACGCGGCGGATCGCGCCCAGCACGTCGCGACGCTCGTGCGACCCGCCCTCGACCGCGGCGAGGTCGTCATCCAGGACCGCTACCTCGACTCGTCGGTGGCCTACCAGGGTGCGGGGCGTGTGCTGGATGCCGACCAGGTGCGCGAGCTGTCGCTGTGGGCCACGGAGGACGCGCTTCCCGACGTGACGGTGCTCCTCGACCTCGATCCGGCCGCCGCCCGTCGGCGACTGGATGCCGCCGACAAGCCCTTCGACCGTCTCGAGGCGGAGAAGGCCGAGTTCCACGATCGTGTCCGCGTCGCGTTCCTGAGCCTGGCCGCCGCCGATCCGCAGCGCTTCCTGGTGCTCGACGCCGCGCTCCCCGCCGCCGAGCTGGCCGCCGCCATCCAGACCCACATCGCCCACCGCCTCGCCTGACCCCGC
>NZ_JBXAFF010000061.1:4292-13714 GCF_058792815.1 Microbacterium sp. MPR-TSA4 | reverse complement strand
GTTCGAGGTCATCGCCCTGTGCGAGACGGCCCGTGGTGTCGCCGCCGTCGAGCAGATCGCGGCGCAGGCGGCGCAGGCGGCGGTCAGCCTCGCGCTGCAGATCCTCGTTGCCCGCCTCCTCGGCATCGCGGACTACGGGCGCTTCGCGATCCTCTACGGTGTCGTCGTGCTGGCCTCGGGCATCGTCACGGGCCTCGTCGGCGACGCCCTCGTCGTGCTCGATCGCGCGTCCCGTCGCATCCGGGCGGGGCTGGAGGTCTGGCTCGCCGTGGCCGCCGGCGCGACCACCCTGCTCGCGGGCGCCGTCGCGGCGCTCACCGGGTTCGCGAGCCCCCTGGAGGCGCTGCTGTTCGCGCTCGCGCTGGCCGCGTTCGTGGTGGAGGAGATCGTGCGCCGGCTCCTCATGGCCGGGTACGGGTTCACCCGTGTCGTGGCCGCCGACCTCACGGGCTTCGCGGTCAGTGCGGCTTTCCTCGGCGGTGCGGCCGCGCTCGGCGGGCTCTCGCTGGCGGCCTTCCTCGGCGCGATCGCGGCGGGGCAGAGCGTCGGCGCGCTGGTGGGCTGGCGGCTGCTGCCGCGCGCCGAGCGCGTGCTGGTCGGATGGCGCGGTGCGGATCTGGCGTCCGTGTGGGGATACGGGGCCTGGCGCGGACTGCAGCAGACGCTGCGACCGGCGATGCTCACGGTCGTCCGCCTCGCCGTGCTCGCGGTCTCCGGGGCGGCAGCGGTCGGTCTGCTCGAAGCGGCGCGCACCTACGCGTCGCCGCTCCTGCTCGTGGTCGGCGGCCTCTCGTCGTTCCTGTTCGTGCGCTTCGCCGACCGGCGGCGCGCGGGCGGCGCCGGATCGCTCCACGAGGCCGACCGCGTCGTCGTCGTGCTCGTCGTCGGGACGACGGCGATGAGCGGCGTCGCCCTCGCCCTCGCCCCCTGGCTGGGTCCGCTCGCCTTCGGAGTCGCGTTCGATCCGGTGACGCTTGTCGGATGGCTCGTCTACGGCCTGTCGGTCGCGATGGTGACCCCCTACGGGGCGCTGAGCGCCGTCGGCGGGCGCCAGCGGGCCGTGTTCCTGATCCGCCTGGCCGACACGGTGCTGGCCCTCGTGCTCACGGCGGTCGTGCTGCTGGCCGGAGGCGGCGCCGCGCTCGTGCCGTTCGCGCTCGCCGCGGCATCCCTGCTCGGTGGACTCGCCCTCCGCGCGATCGCGGCCTCGCCGCGACCGGATGCCGACCCGCCCTCGGCCTGAGCCGTCCCCGGGACCGTCTCTCCCAACCACCTGTGAGCAGAGGCGCGTCGAGCGCTCTGGTGGTAGGTTCGGCCCAGCACGAAGACGCTCGGACGATGACAGGGGTACGTCCGGCGGTCGGGCTCATCTTGGGGGGTGGGGAGCATGGAGGACGTTCCGTATGGGCGGATCCTGCGTGAAGGATGGCTGCTGGTCCTGATCATGGCGCTGCTCGGCGCGGGCGCGGCCTACGGTGTCGCGAAGCTGCTGCCGGAGACCTACGCGTCCACGTCGACGCTGATGCTGCAGGTCGACTCGAAGGAAGCGTCGCTGTTCGAGCGCAACCAGTTCAGCCTGGCGCGGATCCGGTCGTATCCGGAGCTCGTCGACAGTCCGCAGGTGATCAGCGGCATCCGCACCGATTTGGGCCTGTCGCCGGACGAGTACAGCGATCGTGAGCTGCGGAGGATGGTCTCCGCCGAGAACACCACCGACACCGTGCTGCTCGTCGTGCGGGCCGACGCCCCGACGGCGCCGCTCAGCGCGGCGATCGCCAACGCGGCGGCGTCGCATCTGTCGCGCCTCATCGAGTCGACGGAGAACTCCGACGCGGACGATCGCTACCAGGTCAACCTCACGGTCGTGCTGCCGGCGGTCGAGCCGCTCGCGCCGGTCTCGCCGCAGGTGCTGGCGATCACCGGGCTCGGCCTCATCCTCGGCATCGCGGTCGGCGGCATCGTCGCGGTCTACCGCACCGTGACCAACCGCACCGTCATCACGATCTCCGACGTCCGTCGCCTGGCTGGGCTGCGGGTCGTCGGGCGCATCCCGCGGCGTCGGCGCTGGCGGCGCGGCGGGAGCCTCGATCAGGAGTCCGCCTGGGACGAGACGATCGCGAACCTCGGCGTGCTGGGCGGCCCGCAGGTGTCGGCCGTGCTCGTGCTGACGGCGTCCGACGACGCGATCGCCGACGCCGAGAAGGACGGCCTGGCCGCCGCCTTCGCCGCGGCGGGGCGCACTGCGACGATCGTCGACACCCGTGCCGACTCCGATCCGAGCGACGAGCCGGCATCGCTCGCCGCGCTCCTGGACCTCGTCGGGGAGGCGTCGTGGCCCGCGGACCTCGAGTTCGCCGCGGAGGTGGCGGGTCGGCGCTTCGCCGATGCCGTGCCCCCCGCCACGGCCGTGCTCCAGGAGCGGATGCCGGTGCTCTGGGCGGCCCTCGCGGAGCACATCGACGCGGCCGTCGCGATCGCGGATGCCGGGGCGACCGCCGTCGCCCGCGAGCTCGTCCGCGACGGCACCGGCGTGGTCATCGCCGTGCGGAGCGGGTCGACGTCGGCATCCGCCCTGACGGCCCTGGTCACCAAGCTCTCCTTCGCCGACGTGCACCCGCTGGGGGTCCTCCTCACCGGCGCCCCGGCGCACTCCACGGGTGTCGTCACCGAGACCTGGCGGGGCGGCGACGACCCGCAGCCTGCGCCGACGCCGCGCTGAGGCTCCGTTGATGTCGACGGTCGTGCGATCGAGGATGCCCGTCCGCGTCGCGGCGCACGCCGACGCGGCGCATCCCACCCGTCGGCGCTTCGCCGTGCTCACGGCCCTGTTCCTGCTGGTGATCGTCAGCGTGATCCCGTGGCGGCCCCAGGCCTTCTATGCCGGAGGGGTCGACCCGGTGGTCCTCGCGAAGGCGGCGATCGCCCTCGTCGCCCTCGGCGGCGCCGCGGCGCTGACGCTGTACACGCGGCGCCGCATGCCCGTCGGGCTCGGCCCCGCGGCCGTCCTCGCCCTCACGTTGGCCGTCAGCCTCCTCGGCGGCGTGGTCGCCGGCAACGGCACGGCCACCGCGGTGCTGGTGACGCGGGTGTTCATCGTCATGGCGACGCTGCTGCTGCTGCTGACCAACGCGCCGTGGGATCGGGCGGTGGCCGCGCTGCTGACGGCGATGTCCCTCGTGGCGATCGTCGCCGCGGCGACCGGTGTGCGCACCCTCGCCGGGGGACGTCTGGGCGGCGGCATCCCCGAGATCCATCCGAACGAGCTCGCCGGGCTGGCGGCGCTGCCGCTGATCGCCCTCGTCATCCTCGTGCTGCGTCGGGGCGTGCGGGCCGGGCCCGTCGCGGGCATCGTCGTGCTGTTCGCCATCGTCGTCGCGACCGGCTCGCGCATCGCGCTCGTCGGGACGCTGGCGGGCGCGATCGTGGCGCTGATCACCAACGGCGTCCGCCGACGCGGCGTGCTCTACGCGCTGCTCGCGTTCGTGCCGCTCGTCTACGCGGTCGTGGTGTTCACCGGCGTCGTCGACGGCCTCGCCAGTCGCGGCGGCACGTCGGCCGAGAGCACCGCGCTGGACTCGCGCCTCACGGGATGGCAGGTGGTGCTGGGCTGGGACTGGACGTCGTGGGAGCGGTGGCTCGGAGTGGGGCTGTCGGTCAAGGAGGTCGCGGTCCAGGAGAAGTGGCGCTCCTCGCAGGTGCTCGACAGCAGCTGGGTGTCGCTGCTCGCGCAGGCCGGCCTCGTCGGCGTCGTGCTCGTCGGCCTCCTCGTGGCGTGGTGTCTGGTCACCGCCGTGACGGCGGGCTCGCGCCGGGGTCTCGTGCTGCCGCTGCTGACGATGTTCGTCATCCGCACCTTCACGGAGAGCGGCATGGTCGACAGCGCCATGCCCTTCGTGCTGTTCGTCACGCTCTCGGCGGTGCTCACACGTCGCTCCCGGCACGGGGATCGCCCGCCGCCGGACGACCGGCCGCGGATTCACCCTCGCCAGGCGGGCGTCGTCGGCGTACGCTGAGGGAACGCATCCGGGGAACTGGGGCCCCGACACGGTGCGTGAGCACGTGGGGGGTGCTTTCCGTATGACGGATCACAGGGGTGGGATCGGGCGTGCGCGCACGCAGGCGCCGTGGCTGGTGTTCGCGCTCGTCGCGACGCTTCTCGTCGGCGGGATCGTGTGGGCGGTGGTGAGCCAGGGTCCGGCGGGGGATGCCGCGGCCGCCGCGTCGCCGTCGCCGTCGTGGGCCACGCCCACGCCGCAGCCCACGGCCTTCGAGACGCCGAGCCCCGGCGCGACCGCCGACGTCGTCAAGCCGCCGTCCTCGACGGAGGTGCCGCTCGATCAGGCCGCGCCGCCCGTGGCCGGCGCCGTCGTGGAGGTGGTCGGTCTCACCGCGGGCTCGTTCACCGGCGACGTCCCGGGCGAGCCGAGCGGGGATGCCATCACGGTGTCGGTGCGCATCGCGAACGGCGGGACGACGCCGATCGACACCGCAGGATCCAGCGTCACCCTCAGCTACGGCGGCGACGACAGGACGCCGGCGATCGCCGTCACGGACAAGACCGCGCGCACCTTCCCGGCATCCATCGCCCCGGGAGCCGAGGCCACGGCGGACTTCACGTTCGTCGCACCCCTTGCGGCGGAGGGGGACATCCGTGTTACCGTCGACCTGCTGGCGTCTGAGCCAGACATCGTCTTCGTCGGCCCCAGGCCGTAGCGGGCGCTGGGGGGACTATCGCCTTCGCGGCATCAACGGATGGGGATCCGGTCGCGGGGGATGACTGGGGGAGTCATGGTGCGTATTCGTGCCGGCGTCGGCGTACAGCGGACGCGGAACATCGCGGCGGTTTTCGTGACGGCGCTCGCCGTCGTCATCAGCGGCTTCGTCGCCGTCGCTCCGGCGCACGCCGACGTCAGCCCGCCGACGGGAACGCCGTCGACCGTCACCGCCGACGCGCTCCCGACGGTGCAGATCAACGGCATCGTCTGGGATCAGGCGGTCGTCGGCAACGTCGTCTACGCGGCCGGCAAGTTCACGTCCGCGCGCCCGGCCGGCGCCGCCGCGGGCACGAACGAGACGCCCCGCAGCAACCTCCTCGCCTACGACATCACGACCGGCGTCCTGATCGCCTCGTTCGCGCCGTCGATCAACGCGCAGGTGCGTCAGGTCGAGGCCTCGCCCGACGGCACGCGCCTGTACATCGTCGGCGACTTCACCACCGTCAACGGGCAGACGCGCAACCGCGTGGCGGCCTTCGACCTCCCGAGCGGGACGCTCTCGAGCTTCAACCCGAACTCCAACGGGGTCACCTCGGGCGTCGCCGCGACGAACGACACGGTCTATCTCACCGGCACCTTCGGCCGCATCTCCGGCAACGACCGCGCCGGTGCGGCGGCGGTCACCCGCGCCGGCGCGCTGCTGCCGTGGGCCCCGGTGCTCGAGGGGCGCCAGGGCCGCGTCGTCGTCGTCTCGCCCGACGGCGGCAAGGTCGTGCTCGGCGGCAACTTCCAGACGCTCAACGGGAGCAGCAATCCGGGCTACGGCCTCGCGATGGTTAGCGCCGCCGACGCCTCGCTGCTGCCGTTCCAGACGAACGACGTGATCCGCAACGCCGGGCTGGACGCCTCGATCTTGTCGCTCAAGTCCGACGGCGCCGGGTCGTTCTACGGCACGGGCTACGTGTACGGCAGCGGGGGCAACCTCGAAGGCAGCTTCCGCTCGTCGTGGGCGACGGGAAGCCTCGTGTGGGTCAACGACTGCCACGGCGACGAGTACGACGTCCAGCCGATGGGCGACGTCGTCTACGCGGCGGGCCACTCCCACTACTGCGGCAGCCTCGAGGACGGCTTCCCGCAGAGCGACCCGTGGACGTTCTACCGCGGCATCGCCGTGACCAACGAGCCCGCCCGCATCACGCCCGCCGGGCTCAACAACGGCTACTACGACTTCGGCGGCAACCCGGCGCCGCGACTGCTCCACTGGTTCCCGAGCTTCAACACGGGCTCGGTCAGCGGCGCATCGCAGGGACCGTGGACCGTCAACGGCAACGGACAGTACCTCGTCTACGGCGGCGAGTTCACCCGCGTGAACAACACGGGCCAACAGGGCCTGGTGCGCTTCGCGGTCGGCGGGGAGTCGACCAACGCGCAGGGGCCGCTCCTGTGGAACACGGCGTGGCCGGCGACTGCGATCTCGCTGTCGGGCGGATCCGTGCGCGTGAGCTGGCCGCTCAACTACGACCGCGACAGCGAGTTCCTCACCTACGAGGTGCTCCGCAACAACGTCGTTGTCAAGACGTTCGAGAACGTGCGCTCCAAGTCGCCCGACTGGGGCCTCCCCGCGATGGCCTACATCGACAACGCCGTGACGTCGGGAACGACCTACACCTACCGTGTGCGCGCGACCGATCCGCAGGGGCACGCGATCCTCGGGGGCACCGCGACGGTGACCGCGAGCGGGACCTCGACCGCGAGCGCCTATAGGGATGCCGTCCTCGCGGACGCGCCGCTGGACTACTGGCCTCTCGACGACGACTCGACGAGCGTCTCCTACGACTGGGCGGGCGCGGCCGACCTGAGCGTCAACAGCGGCGTCGCACGCGGCACCGCCGGCGCCATGCTCAACGACGCGCGACCCTCGTCGACCTTCGACGGCAGCGCGGCGGGATTCGCCGCGACGACGCAGCCGATCGCCGGTCCCGACTCGTTCGGCATCGAAGCGTGGATCAAGACGACCACGACGGGCGGCGGGAAGATCGTCGGGTTCGGCAACAGCTCTACCGGCACCTCGAGCAACTACGACCGCCACGTGTACATGGAGCCGGACGGGCGCATCACCTTCGGCGTCTACCCGGGCTCGGCGCAGACGATCACGTCGTCGAAGGCCTACAACGACGGGCAATGGCATCAGATCTCCGCGGGCATGGGCGCGTCGGGCATGGTCCTGTACGTCGACGGTGTGAGGGTGGCCATGCGCACGGATGTCACGTCCGCGCAGCCGTACAACGGCTACTGGCGCGTCGGCGGCGACAGCCCGTGGTCGGGCAACGCCTTCTTCGCGGGGGCGATCGACGACGTCGCGATCTACGGGGCGCCGCTGACGCGCCAGCAGGTCGCCGCGCACTACGTCGCATCGGGGCGCACGCTGACCGCGGCGACCGCGCCGAGCGACGCCTACGGCGCCGCCGTGTACGCGCTCGAGCCCTCGCTCTACTGGCGTCTGGGTGAACAGAACGGACCGGTCGCCGCCGACTCCTCCGGCTTCGGCCAGCCCGGCACCTACATCGGCGCGGTCGCGCCGGGCGCGGGCGGGGCGCTCGCCGGGGTCGCCGACACCGCCGCGACCTTCGCCGGCGGTCAGGTCATCAGCAAGAACACGTTCTCCAACCCGAGGTCGTACTCCCTGGAGGCGTGGTTCCAGACGTCGACGACCACCGGCGGCAAGATCATCGGGTTCGGCAACAGCCCGGACGGCAACTCGAACAACTACGACCGGCACGTCTACATGACGCCGGACGGCACCCTCGTCTACGGCGTGTGGGTCGGGTTCGCCGAGACGCTGCAGTCGTCGCCCGGGTACAACGACGGTGCGTGGCACCACGTCGTGGCGACCCAGGGGAGCGAGGGCATGCGGCTCTACGTCGACGGCGTGCTGAAGGGGTCGAACACCCAGTCGAACGCGCAGGACTACACCGGCTACTGGCACGTCGGCGGCGACGTGACGTGGGGCCCGGGCGACTGGGAGTTCGACGGTCGCATCGACGAGGTCGCCGTCTACGCGGCCCCGCTCGCGGCGAGCGACGTCGCCCAGCATCACGCGCTGGGCGCGACGGGAGCGGCCGCCAACCTCCCGCCCACCGCATCGTTCACGTCGAGCGTCACCAAGCTCGCGGTCGCCGTCGACGGGAGCGGCTCGACGGATGCCGACGGCACGGTCGCCGGGTACAGCTGGTCGTGGGGCGACGGGACGCCCGACGGTGCCGGTGCGACGGCGACGCACACCTATGCGGCGGCGGGCACCTACACGGTGACCCTGACCGTCACCGACGACAAGGGGGCGACGGCGACGTCGTCCGCGCCCGTCGTCGCGGTGGCCAACCAGGCGCCGTCGGCGTCGTTCACCTCGACCGCCACCGACCTCACGGTCGCCGTGGACGCGGGCGGATCGACCGACGGCGACGGGCATGTCACGGGGTACGCCTGGAACTGGGGCGACGGCTCCCCGGCGGGCAGCGGCGTCACGGCGACCCACGCCTACACGACGGCGGGCTCCTACACGATCACGCTCACCGTCACCGACGACGACGGCGCGACGGCGACGCAGGCGATCCCGGTGACGGTGACCGCTCCGGTCGTCGGCGCGACCTATGCGAACGACTCGTTCAACCGGGCCGTGGCGGCGGGGCTCGGCACCGCCGACAACGGCGGTGCGTGGACGCTGTCCAACACGGCATCCAACTATCGCGTCGACGGCACGAAGGCCGTCTTCATCCAGCCGTCCGCGACGTCGCAGCGCTACGCGTACCTGACGGGGGTGTCGTCCACCGACACCGCGGTCGACGTGGACGTGACGCTTCCGCAGCGTCCCGTCGGCGGCAGCGCGTACGTGACGGTGCACTCGCGGCGCGTGGGCACCGCGGAGTACAAGGCGCGGCTCGTCGTCGCCCCGTCGGGCGGCCTCACCGTGCAGTTGCAGCAGACGGGCGTGACCCTGGCGAACGTGGGCACCGCTCTCACCGTCGCCGCCGGCGACACCCTGCACGTGCGGACCGAGGCGGTGGGCACCTCGCCCACGACGCTGCGGGTGAAGGTCTGGAAGGTCGGCACGGCCGAGCCGACCGCCTGGACGGCGACGGCGACCGACGCCACCGCCGCCCTGCAGGCGCCGGGGGCCGTCGGGCTCGGCGTCTACCTCGGCGGCGGCGTGACCACCGTGCCCTTCGAGACGCGCTTCGACAACTTCTGGGCCGGATCGTCCGCGGGTGCGGCTCCGGTGAATCAGGCGCCGACGGCGGCGTTCACCTCGACGCCGTCGGGGCTGTCGGTGGCGGTGGACGGTTCGGGCTCATCCGATCCGGATGGCGCGGTGACGGCGTTCGCGTGGGACTTCGGTGACGGGGCGACCGGCACGGGGGCGACCGCGTCGCACGCCTACGCGGCGGCCGGGACGTACACGGTGAAGCTGACGGTCACCGACGACAAGGGCGCCACCGGCACCACGACCAACGCGGTGACCGTGACCGCGCCCGTCGGACCGGTGAACCAGGCGCCGACGGCGGCGTTCACCTCGACGCCGTCGGGGCTGTCGGTGGCGGTGGACGGTTCGGGCTCGTCCGATCCGGATGGCACGGTGACGGCGTTCGCGTGGGACTTCGGTGACGGGGCGACCGGCACGGGGGCGACCGCGTCGCACGCCTACGCGGCGGC
>NZ_JBXAFF010000061.1:0-4195 GCF_058792815.1 Microbacterium sp. MPR-TSA4 | reverse complement strand
GGCCGGGACGTACACGGTGAAGCTGACGGTCACCGACGACAAGGACGCCACCGGCACCACGACCAACCCGGTGACCGTGACCGCGCCCGCCGCGGCCCCGTTCGCGGTGGATGCCTTCGAACGCACGTCGGGGACGGTCCTCGGGGCGGCGACCACCGGGGGGACCTGGACACAGACCTCCGGGACGGCCAACGTCGCGATCGACGCCGGCGCGGCGAAGCTGACGACGCAGGCCGCCGGGCAGACCCGTTCCGCCACGCTCAACGCGGCCACCTCGACGAGCACGGATCTGACGTTCGGCTTCTCGCTCTCCGCCGTCCCGACGGGCGCCCGGATGTACGTCTCGGCGCTCGGCCGGGTCGTAGGTTCCGACGACTACCGGGCCCGGTGGGTGATCGCGCCCGGCGGCGCCGTGCAGGCGCAGCTCGCGCGCGGCGGCACCGTGCTGGCGTCGCTGGATCTCCCGGGCTTCACCGTGAGCGCCGGCACGGTCTACAGCGTCCGGGTGCAGGTCGACGGCACCGGCACCACGGCGCTGCGCAGCAAGATCTGGCCGGCCGGGACGGCCGAGCCGGCGGCGTGGCAGCTGAGCACGACCGACACGACGGCCGCGCTGCAGACGGCCGGCTTCCCCGGCTTCACCACGTACGCGGGCACGGGCTTCACGGCCCTCCCGTCTGCGGTGCGGTTCGACGACTTCCAGGCGAAAGCCGTGACCCCGTGACGATCGCCCACGCCTACGCCCTGCTCGGTTCCGCGCAGAAGGGGCGGGGACGGGGCGCGCCCGCCTACTCGCTGTACGTCAACCGCCCCGTCGGGCGGGTGATCGCCGCCGGGGCGTACACGTGGGGGCTGTCGCCGAACCAGGTGACGGCGGTCAGCGCGGTCCTCACCTTCACGGGCGTGGCGCTGCTGGCGCTGGTCCCGCCGTCGACGGCCCTCGGCATCGGCGTCTGGCTGCTGCTGGCCGCAGGGTATGCGTGGGACAGCGCCGACGGGCAGGTCGCGCGCCTCCGGGGCGGAGGATCGCTCGCCGGGGAATGGCTCGACCACGTCGTGGATGCCGCGAAGCTCGTCTCGCTCCACGTCGCGGTGTCGATCGGCGCGTTCCGCTTCTTCGGCCTGCCGCTCGCGTGGACGCTGGTCCCGCTCGGGTTCGCGATCGTGGCGACGGTGACCTTCTTCGCCATGATCCTGAACGACCTGCTGCGCGCACGCTCGGGCGTGCCGCAAGCGGCGGAGGCCGGCGGCTCGTCGCCGCTGCGATCCGTTCTCGGGCTCCCCGTCGACTACGGCGTGTGGTGCCTCTCGTTCGTGCTGTGGGGGATGCCGCCGGTCTTCGCCGTCGTGTACTCGCTGCTCGCGATCGCCGCCGTGCTCTATCTGGTGGCCGCGCTGCCGGTGTGGTTCCGTCGCATGGGACAGCTCGGGTGAGCCCGCGACCGGCGGGGCGGCGTGAGAAGAGTCTCATAGTGCGTGGTCCGTCCACCGCGGGTTGTTAGGGTCGGTGTGACCCGCCGGTGTTTTCTGCCGCGGGCGGACTCTTGGGGAGAAAGAGACTCCTCATGCGTTCTTCGGCGACAGCCGTCTCCTTCCGCGCGCTGACGGCGATCGTCGCCGCCAGCGCGATCCTCTTCGGGGCCGTCCCCGCGGCGGCATCCGCGTCGCAGCCCGCCGCGGCATCCGGCCCGGAGCTCGTCGTGTCCGACACGATGGATCGTCGGGTCTCGGCAGGGCTGGGCGACGCTCCAGTCGGCGGCGCGTACCGGCTCTCCGACCCGCGCGCGTTCGCCGTCTCGGGCGGGACCGCCCAGGCCACGCTGCGCGTACCGGGGACGTCGGTGACCGCATCGCCGGCCGCCGTGTCGGCGGAGGACGTGTCGCAGTCGGTCGTCTTCACCGTGCCGCAGCTGCCCGCCTTCGGCCGCGGCGTCTATCTCAATCTGCAGTCGCGCACGACCGCCGCCGGGCGGTATCACGTGCAGGTCGTCGTGGATGCGAAGGGTGCGGCGCTGCTGGAGGTGCTGCGGGTGAACGGCCGTACGCAGACGGTGCTCGCCCGCACGACGCAGGTCCCTCGCGTCAGCGCGGGCTCACCGCTCACCGTGCAGACCAGTGTGCGCGGAACTGCGGCGGTCGCGATCGACGCCAGCGTGAGCGTCGCCGGCGTCGTCGTGCCGGTGTCGGCGATCGACGCGAGCTCGTCGCGCCAGGCGGGCGCGGGTGGCGTGGGCGTCGGAGCCTACCTCTCCAGCAGCTCCCCCGCGCAGGCGATCGTCTTCGACGACTACCGCGTGACGACGACCGCAGCCGCCGCGACGCCCAGCGCTCCCGCGACCCCCACCGCGGCGCCGACCCCGACCGCCACGCCGACGCCGACCCAGACCCCGACCGCCACGCCGACGCCGACTCCCGCCCCGACGCCGACGAGCGCGCCGCCCGCCTCCGTCCCCGCGACGACGGATGGCGCACCGGCCTGGGACGTCTCCGGCACGCGCCGCGTCCGCGGGGCCGCCCCCCTCGGCACCGTCGCGCCGCCCGCGCCCGCCGGCGCGATCTTCGTCGACTCACGCGCTCGCGCGGGCGGTGCGGGCACGGCCGCGGCGCCCCTCTCGACCGTGCAGGGCGCCGTCGACCGTGCGGCGGCCGGTGCCGTGATCGTCGTGCGCGGCGGCACCTACAACGAGAGCGTCACGGTCCCGGCCGGAAAGGGCGTCACGATCCAGTCCGCGCCGGGAGAGCAGGTGTGGCTCGATGGATCCCGCCTCGTCACGGGGTGGAAGAACGCCGACGGCGCCTGGTACGTGGACGGCTGGACCTCCGACTTCGACTCGAGCCCGACCTTCACCCGCGGCGCCGCCGACGGCACCGCGAGCGGCTGGCAATGGCTCAACTCCGCGCATCCGCTCGCCGCGCATCCCGACCAGGTCTGGATCGACGGTGCCGCCCTCGCGCAGGTCGGCAGCCGTGCGGCGCTCGCGCCGGGCACGTTCTACGTGGATGCCGCCGCGCGCCGTCTCTACATCGGATCCGCCCCGGACGGGCATCAGGTGCGCGCGTCGGTGCTGGCCAAGGCGCTGTCGGTGCGAGGCGAGGGCACGGTCGTGCGCGACATCGGCATCCGGCGCTACGCCACCTCGGTCTGGATGATGGGCACGGTCACGATCGAGGCGCCGCGGGCTGTTCTCGACAACGTCGTCGTGTACGACAACGCGACCACGGGTGTGTTCGTGGGGGCAAGCGATGCCACCCTGCACGGCGTGACGGTGGCGCGAAACGGCCTCATGGGGATCGGAGCGAACCTCGCCGACCGCCTGCGCGTCGACGACGTGCTCGCCGTCGAGAACAACGCCGAGCACTTCAACCAGGCCCCCGTGTCGGGCGGGATCAAGATCGCGAAGTCGCGCGGTGTCGACATCACCGACTCCGCGTTCCTGCGCAACGACGGTCCGGGGATCTGGACCGATCAGTCGGTCTACGACCTGACGGTGGCCTCCAGCGACCTCATCAGCAACCTCGGCCACGGCGCGTTCATCGAGCTCACCCAGAAGGTGGACGTCGTGGATGACCTCGTGGTCGGAAACGGCGGGAACGGGCTGAAGATCAACAACACCGGGGACGTCCTGATCTGGAACAACACGATCGTCGGCGGCAACCGCACCGTCAACATCGTGCAGGATCCGCGTGACGCCGCCGACCCGGCGGTGCCGGGCCACGACCCGCGACGCCCCTTCCCGGACCCCACGATGCCCTGGCTGATCCGTGACATCTCGATCGGCAACAACGTGATCGCCGGCAGCTCCGGCACGTGCACGCTGTGCGTCGAGGACTACTCGCACCGGTACGCCGCAAGCGACCTGAACATCCGCTCGGACGGCAACGTGTTCCAGCGGAACACGGCCTCACCGGCCGGCGCCCCGCAGCCCGCGTGGCTCGTCGTGTGGTCCCGCGGTGCGGCGAACGTGAATCCGTTCGTGTTCACCTCGCTGGACGCCTACCGCGTCGCCACCGGACAGGATCTCCATTCGCTCGCGATCGACGGCCGTCCCGTGACCGCGGCGGACGGCACCCTGCTCGGCGACGTGCCGGTGAACGGCCTCGCGCAGGCGCGACCCGCGCGTGCGGCCGCGCTGTGGACGGGCGCCCCGAACGGTGTCGGGGCGCGGATGCCGTGATCGGCGGCCGCGCCCGGGCC
>NZ_JBXAFF010000060.1:0-14179 GCF_058792815.1 Microbacterium sp. MPR-TSA4 | reverse complement strand
CGAGTACACCGTGTAGTCCGGCAGGGTCGAGCCGTCGCCGGCCTGCGTCCGCTGGGTGGCGCCGTGCCGACGGCGACCGGCGGCGGATCTCCGACGCTCGTCACGGTGGGGTGGCGCGACCGCCGGGCAATCGACCCGGCAATTGACCGCCGCGCGACCCGCGCCCCGCGACCCGCGACCCTGCGACCCCGTGCGCAAGCGCTTGCGCTATTCTGGTGCGCATGACGTCGCAGCTGACCTCCTCCCTTCCCGACATCGGCGAGAGCCGCCCGGGCGCCGAATGGTGGCGCACCGCGGTGATCTACCAGATCTACCCGCGGTCGTTCGCCGACGCGTCCGGCGACGGCATCGGCGACCTTCCCGGCGTGTCGGCGCACCTCGACGACCTGCGCGCGCTCGGCGTGGACGCCGTGTGGCTGAGCCCCTTCTACCGTTCGCCGCAGAAGGATGCCGGCTACGACGTCGCCGACTACTGCGACGTCGACCCGCTGTTCGGCACGCTCGCCGACTTCGACGCCATGCTGGCCGCCGCGCACGACCGCGGCATCCGCGTGATCGTCGACCTCGTGCCCAACCACAGCTCCGACCGGCACGTCTGGTTCCAGGAGGCGCTCGCCGCGGCCCCCGGCAGTGCCGCGCGCGCCCGCTATCTGTTCCGCGACGGGAAGGGCGAGAACGGGGAGCTGCCGCCGAACAACTGGGAGTCGGTCTTCGGCGGCCCGGCCTGGACCCGCGTCACCGAGGCCGACGGCACGCCGGGCCAGTGGTACCTGCACCTGTTCGACACGAGCCAGCCCGACTTCGACTGGTCCAACCCCGAGGTGCAGGAGGAGTTCCGCGGCATCCTGCGGTTCTGGCTCGACCGCGGCGTCGACGGCTTCCGCGTCGACGTGGCGCACGGCCTGGTCAAGTCCGACGGCCTGCCCGACCACCTGCCCGCCGTGGATGCCGACAGCATGGGCGGCTCCGACGAGGACGTGCCCTACTGGGGGCAGGACGGCGTGCACGAGATCTACCGCGACTGGCATCGCGTGCTCGCAGCCTACGACGGCGACCGCGCCCTCTGCGCCGAGGCATGGCTGCCGACCGTCGATCGCACGGCGGAGTGGGTGCGCTCCGACGAGATGCACCAGGCGTTCAACTTCCCCTATCTGATGACCGAGTGGGATGCCGCGGCCATCCGCGAGGTCATCTCCGAGTCGCTGCGCGCGTTCCCCGCGGTCGGCGCCCCGGCGACCTGGGTGCTCTCCAACCACGACGTCGTGCGCCACGCGTCGCGGCTCGCGCTGACCGCCGAGAACCCGCAGGGCCACGGCATCGGTCCCGACTCCCCCGGCCAGCCGATCCCCGAGGTGGGGTTGCGCCGTGCCCGCGCGGCGACGGCGGTCATGCTGGCGCTTCCGGGCTCCGCGTACCTCTACCAGGGCGAGGAGCTGGGTCTTCCCGAGGTCATCGCGCTGCCGCCGGAGTCGCGGCAGGATCCGACGTGGTTCCGCACCGACGGCGAGCGCTACGGCCGCGACGGATGCCGCGTGCCGATCCCGTGGACGTCGGATGCCCCGGCCTACGGCTTCAGCCCCGACGGACAGTCGTGGCTGCCGCAGCCCGCCGAGTGGGCCACGCTCGCCCGCGATGTCCAGGAGGGCGACCCCGATTCGACGCTGTGGCTGTACCGCACGCTGCTCGCGACGCGACGCGCGGAGGGCCTCGGCGGGGCGAGCCTCGAGTGGCTGGACGGCTACGGCGACGACGTGATCGCGTTCCGCTCGGGCGCGGTCACCGTCATCGCCAACGCCGGCACCTCCCCGGTCGCCCTGCCGTCGGGCACGGTGCTGGTCGCCAGCGAGCCGTTCGACGGCGCGGAGCTTCCCGCCGATGTCGCGGTGTGGATGCTCGCGGACTGACATGACCGGCATCGAGGAGGTCGCGCGCGCCGCCGGCGTCTCCACGGCGACGGTGTCGCGCGCCCTCAGCGGCCGGGGCCGACTGTCCGAGGCGACCCGCGCACGCGTGCGGGCCGCGGCCGCCGATCTCGGGTATGTCGTGTCGGCCGCGGCATCCACGCTCGCCTCGGGGCGCGCCGAGAACATCGGCGTGATCGTGCCGTTGCTGGATCGCTGGTTCTTCGCGACGGTGCTCGACGGCATCGCCGCGCAGCTCGCGCCCCGCGGCTACGACATGACGCTCTACAACCTCACCGACGACCCCGCCCAGCGGCGCAACCTGTTCGAGACGTCGCTACGGCGGCGGCGCGTCGACGGCCTGATCGTGCTGTCGGTGGAGCTGAGCGCCGACGAACTGCGCCAGCTCGACGAGCTGCCCGTGCCGGTCGTGGGGCTCGGCGTGCCGCACGCCGAGCTGAACGGGCTGCGGGTCGACGACACGGCGGTGGGCCGGCTCGCGACGGCGCACCTGCTCGCGCTCGGGCACCGCGACATCGTGCACCTCGGCTGGAGCCTGCCCGACGATGCGGGCGAGACGCTCGACATCCCCACCCGGCGGCGTCGCGGGTTCGCGCAGGCGATGACGGATGCCGGGGTCACGGCGCCCCGTTTCGTCGCGGCCGACTTCACCGTCGACGGCGCGCGGCGCGTCGCGCGCGATCTCCTCGCGGGCCCCGACGCGCCCACGGCGATCTTCGCCGCGTCCGACGAGATGGCGTACGGCGTCCTTTCCGCGGCCCGCGAGCTGGGTATCGAGGTGCCCGGCCGGCTCTCGGTCATCGGCGTCGACGGGCACGAGCTGGGAAGTCTGTTCGACCTGACCACGATCGCGCAGTTCCCGCATGCCCAGGGCGAGCGGGCCGGTCAGGCGGTTCTCGCGGCCCTCGGCGTCGACGGGGTGCCGATGCCCTCGGCATCCCTGCCCTTCGAGCTCGTCGCCCGGGGTTCCACCGCGCCGCCGCGCTGACCGGCCCGGCCGGCGGGCGCGCCGTGCTCCCTGTTCCGTATTCCGTCTCCGCCGCGGCCGCTCGGCGCCCGTGCCGCGGAACGACGCGGGCCGTGCCGGATGCCGCGGCCGCCCAGACTGAATACGGCATGGGCATGCCGTAACGCGACGCCGCGTACTCTCGATGGCATGAGCATCGACCTCGAAGCCCTCTACATCGACCTGCACCGCCACCCGGAACTGTCCTTCCAGGAGACCCGCACCGCGGGCGTCATCACGCGCGAGCTGACGGCGCTCGGGCTCGACTACGTCGAGGGCCTGGGCACGACCGGCGTCGCGACGAGCATCACCGGCACCGGCGCGGGCGAGGGCCCGGTCGTGTGGCTGCGCGCCGACATGGACGGCCTGCCCGTCGCCGAGCAGACCGGACTCGCGTACGCGAGCACGGCCCGCGGCGTCGACCCGGCGGGCACCGAGGTGCCGGTCATGCACGCGTGCGGACACGACATGCACGTGACCGCGCTGCTGGGGGCGCTGGAGCGGCTCGCCGCGACGCGCGAAGAGTGGTCGGGAACGGTCGTCGCCGTGTTCCAGCCCGCGGAGGAGTACGGCGCCGGGGCGCAGGCGATGATCGCCGACGGCGTGCTCGATCGCTTCCCGAAGCCCGACATCGTGCTCGGCCAGCACCTCACGCCGCTGCCCGCGGGCACCATCGGCGTGCGCCCGGGAACGCAGATGGCCGCCTCCGACGGCCTGACGGTGCGCCTCCTCGGACGCGGCGGCCACGGGTCACGCCCCCACGCCACGATCGACCCGGTCGTCATGGCGGCGGCGACCGTCATGCGCCTGCAGACCATCGTGTCGCGCGAGATCGATCCGCGGGAGATGGCCGTCGTCACCGTCGGCTCGATCCACGCCGGCCTGAAGAACAACATCATCCCCGCCGAGGCGAAGCTCGAGCTGAGCCTGCGCTACCCCGACGATGAGGCGCGCGCCGACGTGCTGGCACGGGTGGAGCGCATCGTGCGGGCGGAGGCCGCGGCATCCGGAGCGGAGCAGGAGCCGGTCATCACGACCGACCACTCGCTCCCGCCGACGATCAACGACCACGACGCCACCGCACGCCTGACCGCCGCCTGGGACCGCGCCTTCGGCGAGGGCACGGTCGTCGACCCCGGCATGTTCACCGGCAGCGAGGACGTCTCGTGGTTCGCCCGCGAAGCGGACGTGCCGCTCGTGTACTGGTTCTGGGGCGGGCTCGACCCCCAGCAGTTCGCGGATGCCGTGGCCCGCGGCACCGTCAACGAGGACATTCCCACCAACCACTCGCCGTTCTTCGCGCCGCTGCTGCACCCCACCATCGAGCGCGGGGTGGACGCGCTCGTCGTCGCCGCCCGGGAGTTCCTCGGATGAGCCTCGAAGACCTCTTCGGCCCTCAGCCGGACGAGCCGGAACGACCGTCACCGGCGGGGCGCGAACCGAAGCCCCCGCGCGAACCGAAACCCCCGCGCGAGCCGAAACCGCCGCGCGAACCGCGCGATCCGAGTGACGGCCGATCGCGCGGCACGCTCGTCCTCGGCATCGTCGCGGGCGTGCTGGCCGTCGCCGTGGTGGCGGTGCTCGGCTTCGCCCTCACCCGCCCGTCCGACTCGGCGCAGCCCGCGGGTCCCGCGCCCGCCGATTCGTCCGCGGCGGCGTCGGTCCCGGCATCCACCCCGACGCCGACACCCAGCCCGACCGACGCGACCGCCCTGGGGCTCACGCTGTCGGCCACCGGCTTCACGCTGCAGACGAGCTCCGGGGCCCCGCTCACCTACCGGTGGGCGGACGATCCCACGGCCGCGATCGCCGCGCTGACGACGGCCTTCGGAGCCGCCCCCACCCAGCGGACGCAGGCCGGCGACGGCTCGACCCTGCCGGACTACACGGTGTACTCGTGGAGCGGCTTCTCGCTGTTCGAGATGGTGCCGACCGCGGCGCTCACGCGCGAGAGCTTCTCGCAGCCCGCCTACGCGCTGTTCACCGCGAACGAGGTCAACGGGGTCGCGATCACGGCGGAGTTCGGCCTGAAGATCGGCATGACCGCGGACCAGGTGCGGGCGCTGACGCCGCCGCCGGCGAGCGAGACGGCGCGCGCGTCCGGCAGCATCCGTTTCGGGTTCGACCCGCAGCGGTCCTCGTTCAAGAACGGCGTGCCGTCGTACAGTGTCTTCGCCGACACCGACGGCGCGGACGGCCCCATCGGGACGATCCTGTACTTCTACGCGCCGCAGTAGCCCCCGCCGACGGGGCGGCCGCCGGTCCGGTCGTCCCGTCCCGCATTCACGACTGCGGAGCGCCGTGCCCCGCCTCCGCGGAGGAGCCCTCCGGCGCGGTCGCCGCGACCGTCTCTCCGGCCCGACCGCTCTCGCGTGCGTCGACGAGCTGCTGGCCGGTCAGCAGTCCCGGCAGGCCGCGCCCGCCGCGCGTGGTGAACACGAGCACCACGGATGCCACGACGAACACGAACTGGGCGATCGACCAGGGCGCGGGCAGCAGCCCGAGCAGGAGGTACCCGCCGATCCCGGTCAGGAAGCGCAGCGGCCGTGACACCGGCGCCGGCAACGGCCCGCCCCGGTAGCGCAGCTCGACGGCGAGATCACCGGGTGTGCGGCCCGTCGCGAGCACCACGACGGCCCAGACCGCGATCGGCGACGCCGTCATGACGAAGCGGCCCGCGGCGCCGTCGAGCACGGCGGCGTGATCGCGCACGACGTACTCCAGGAACACCTGGACCGCGATCGCCGACCCATAGGCGACGAGGCCGCTTCCCAGCAGGTCGCAGAACATCGCGAGCAGTCGCCGCCCCCGCGTGACCGGATGCGGACGCGACCCGGCATCCGCCACCCGGCTGCCCCACAGGCGTCGGGGCACGAGGAAGCCGACCAGCGAGCCGACCACGGCGCCGACCGTGTTGGTCAGCAGGTCGTCGACGTCGAACACGCGGTACGCGCACGGGTACAGCCCCCACACGCCGGTCAGTTGCGTGGTCTCGATCGTCAACGACACGAGGGCGCCCGTGACGAAGGCCACGAGGATGCCGCGGCCGCCGAGCACCCGGAGGAAGAAGCCGAGCGGCGCGAACAGCAGCACGTTCAGCGCGAGCTGGAGGACGGCGAAGTCGGTGAGGCTCCGCGCACCGCGCAGGTCGTCGACGAACGCCCAGACATCGAGGTTGACCCCGGCGCAGGCGTACACCTCGGCGTCGGGAAGGGGAAGGAGCGTATACGTCCAGATGGCCCAGAAGTAGACGAGGGCGGCCGCCCACAGCGCGAAGCGGCCGACGGTGAGACGCCCGCGACGGCGGTAGCTGAGCGCCACGAACGGCACGAACAGCACGATCCCGACGACGAATCCGATGCCGATCGCGACCGCACCGGAGTAGACCTCATTCCCCATGCTCCGATCCTCTCAGCCGCGCGCGCGGATTCTCACGCACGCCGGGATTGCGCGGCGTCGCGCGACCGCGTAATGTCGCCCGCCGTGACAGACGACAGTCGCGGCCCCGGCGAAGAGACGCCGATCGCCAAGCGCATCCTGATCGGCGAGCCGCTGACGAGCGAAGAGCTCGAGGGACAGCTGCTCCCCAAGAAGATGGCGCTGCCCATCTTCGCCTCCGACGCCCTGTCCTCGGTGGCGTACGCCCCGCAGGAGCTGCTGATGATCCTCCTCATCGGCGGGACGGCCTTCCTCGCGCTCAGCCCGTGGGTGGCGACGGCCGTCGTGGCGCTGCTGATCGTCGTCGTCCTCAGCTACCGGCAGCTCATCAAGGCCTACCCCTCCGGCGGCGGCGACTACGAGGTCGCCCGCACCAACCTGGGCGAGAAGGCGGGCGTCGTGGTGGCGGCGGCGCTGCTGGTGGACTACATCCTCACGGTCGCCGTGTCGGTGGCCTCGGGCGTCGACAACATCATCTCGGCCCTGCCGAACCTCGATCCCTGGCGGGTGGAGCTGGCCGTCGGCTTCGTGATCCTGATCATCCTCGTCAACCTCCGCGGCGTCCGCGAGGCCTCGACGGCGTTCGCGATCCCCACCTACCTGTTCATCGGGTCGGTCATGCTCATGATCGGCACCGGCCTCGTGCGGTGGATGCTGGGGGATGCGCCCATCGCCGAGAGCGCCCAGTTCGCGGTGCAGGCGGAGGATCTGAGTCAGGCCGCCCTCATCCTCCTGGTGCTGCGTGCGTTCTCCAGCGGCTGCTCCGCCCTCACCGGCGTCGAGGCGGTGTCCAACGGCGTGCCCGCCTTCCGCCAGCCGAAGATCCGCAACGCGCAGACGACGCTGGTGCTGATGGGCTCGATCGCGATCACCATGTTCGCGGGCCTCACGATCCTTGCGCTCGTCGCCGGGGTCCACTACTCCGAGGACCCCTGCCGTCTCATCGGCTTCAACTGCCAGGCGCTCGTGCAGCCCAGCCTCATGGCGCAGGTGGCCGCGGCCACCTTCGGCGGCGGAAGCATCCTGTTCTACGTCGTGCAGGCGGCCACGGCGGCCGTGCTGCTGCTCGCGGCGAACACGGCGTTCAACGGCTTCCCGCTGCTCGGCTCGGTGCTCGCCCGTGACGGCTACGCGCCCAAGGCGCTCAACACGCGCGGCGACCGGCTGGTCTACTCCAACGGGATGATCGTGCTCGGACTGGCCGCCGTGCTCGTGCTCGTGATCTTCCAGGCGAAGCTGACGACGCTGATCCAGCTGTACATCATCGGCGTGTTCGTGTCGTTCTCGCTGGGCCAGCTCGGCATGGTGAAGCACTGGCGCCGGGAGCTGCGTCTCCTCTCGCCCAAGGCGGTCAAGCCCCGCCGCGAGGCCGTGTCGGGCCTGTTGATCAACTCGCTGGGCGCGACGTTCACGATCGTCGTGCTGGTGATCGTCACGATCACCAAGTTCACGCACGGCGCCTACCTCGTCTTCATCGCGATCCCGCTGCTGTCCTTCCTGATGATCGGCGTGCACCGGTACTACCGCGATGTCGAGCACGAGATCGCGATGGACGACGACGTGCACTACGGCTCGACCGGTGACGTCGCGATCGTGCTCGTGGGCAAGCTGCAGAAGCCCACGGCGAAGGCCGTCGACTACGCGCTGTCGGCCAAGCACGAGAAGACGCTCGCGGTGCATGTCGCCGTCACCGCCGAAGAGGCGCGTGACGTGCAGGACGAATGGCAGTTCCACCGGATGCCGATCCCGCTCCTGGTGATCGAGTCGCCCTACCGGCAGTACGCGGCACCGCTCGCGCAGTTCATCGAGCAGTACCGCAAGAAGCACGGCCCGTCGGTGATCACCGTCTACCTGCCGCAGTACATCGTCGGCCATTGGTGGGAGACCTTCCTCCACAACCGGCGGGCGCGCCGCATCGCGCAGCAGCTCATGCTCGTGCACGGCGTGCAGATCACCCTCGTGCCCTGGCTGCTGGACTCGTCGGAGCTCATCTACGGGCGCCGTTCGCGGCCGCTGCCGGGCGACGACCGCGCCGGGCGCATCACCTCGTACGGACTCGTCGCCCACACGGACGACGACCACTGAGCGGCGGCCGAGGCCGGGCCGCGCTCCGGAGCCGTGCGCTGTGCCGGGGCGTAGCCTAGAGGGGTGACTTCCGCGACCGCGTCCCCCGTTTCCGCCGCACCCGTGGCGGCCCTCGACGCCTCCGCGATCAAGAGGGACTTCCCGATCCTCGGCGAGCAGGTGAACGGGCATCCCCTCGCCTACCTCGACTCCGCCGCCACCAGCCAGAAGCCGCTGGCCGTGCTCGACGCGGAGCGCGACTTCCTCACGCACGCGAACGCCGCCGTGCACCGCGGCGCCCACACGCTGGCCGCCGAGGCGACCGAGCTCTTCGAGGACGCCCGGGCGACCGTGGCGGGCTTCGTCGGCGCGCAGCCGGAGCAGCTCGTGTGGACGAGCGGGGCGACCATGGGCCTCAACCTCGTCGCATACTCGATCGGGAATGCGGGACTGATCCGCCCCGGCGACGAGATCGTCACGACGGCCGTCGAGCACCACGCGAACCTCATCCCCTGGCAGGAGCTCGCCGCCCGCACCGGCGCCGTGCTCCGCCACATCCCGGCCCACGACGACGGCACCCTCGATCTGGATGCCGCGGCATCCCTCATCGGCGAGCGCACCCGCGTCGTCGCGTTCACGCACGTGTCGAACGTGCTCGGCATCGTGAACCCCGTGGCCGAGCTGATCGCCCTCGCCCGTGCGGTGGACGCGATCACGGTGATGGATGCCTGCCAGTCGGCCCCGCACCTTCCCCTCGACCTGCCTGCGCTCGGCGTGGACCTCGCGGTCTTCAGCGGCCACAAGATGCTGGGGCCCTACGGCGTCGGCGGTCTGTACGGACGCACGCCGGTGCTCGAGGCGCTGCCGCCGTTCCTGACGGGCGGGTCGATGATCACGACGGTCACGCTCGACCGGGCCGAGTACCTGCCGCCGCCGCAGCGCTTCGAGGCGGGCACGCAGCCCGTCGGGCCGGCGATCGGGCTGGCCGCGGCCGTGCGCTACCTCGACGGCATCAGCCTGGAACGAATACATGCCCACGAGAGCATGCTCGCCGAGCGCATGCGCGCGGGGCTCGTGGAGATCCCCGGCATCCGCCTGCTCGGCGACGCCGCGGGGGTGGAGCGCGTGGGGTTGTGGGCGTTCGACGTCGACGGCGTGCACGCGCACGACGCCGGGCAGTATCTCGACGCGCTCGGCATCGCCGTCCGGGTCGGCCATCACTGCGCCGCGCCCCTGCACAGCCGTTACGGCGTCACCGCGAGCGTGCGCGCGAGCACGGCGCTGTACAACACGACCGACGACGTCGACCGCCTGATCGAGGCCGTCGGCGGCATCCGCCCCTACTTCGGAGTCTGACATGAGCGATCTCGACGCCCTCTACCGCGAGCTGATCCTCGATCACTCCAAGCACCCGCAGCACTTCGGCCTGGCCGATGAGGGCGATGCGCCCGCCGTCGCCGGCACGATCGGCACCTCGTACCAGAAGAACCCCGTCTGCGGCGATGAGATCACCCTCCGCGCCCGCGTGGACGGCGAGACGATCGCCGACGTGCAGTGGGAGGGTCGCGGCTGCTCCATCTCCCAGGCGTCGGCCTCGATGCTGGCCGACCTCGTCGCGGAGGAGGGTCTGACCCGCGCCGAGGCGCTGCAGCTCGTCGAGGGGTTCCGCGAGGCACTGCGCTCGCGCGGCACGATCGAGCTCGACGAGGAGGTCTACGGCGACGCCGCCGCCCTGTCGGGGGTGTCGAAGTTCTCCGCGCGCGTCAAGTGCGCGATGCTCGCCTGGGTCGCCCTCGAGGACGCGATCGCCAAGGCCTGACCCTCTTCTGCCGAGCCGCTACGCCGCGGCCGAGCCGCTACGCGCCGGCCCGCCCGCGGCATGGCGGCTCGCACACCGCGTGGCGGCTCGGCGGATGGCGGCGGGGTTACTCGGCCAGGAAATCCAGGGCGGCGGCGCGGAAGACGCGCGAGCCGGGGGCGTTGAAGTGGTGGCGGTCGGGGATCTCGACGAAGCGGCCCTGCGGGCACGCCGCGGCGAGCGCCTTCGAGCCCTCGATGATGCCGTCGAGCGATCCGGTGGCGAACATCACCGGCTGCTGCGGCGCGTGCGCGGGGTCGGGGTCGACGGTCTTGGAGGACCGCATGCCCTCCGCGATCGCCAGCAGCGCGCGCAGGTCGTTGCCCGGCACCCGCTCGGTGAGCGCGATGTAGTTCTGCGTGACGCGATCGGTCACCGGGGTACCGTCGGCGATGAGGGCGCGCACCTGGGCGAGGTCGAGGCGCGCGAGCGGGATGCCGTCGGGGACCCCGCCGAGGACGGCCCGCGGGATGCGCGGGGCGATGTCCTGCACGACCTCCCACCCCACCCGCGCCCCCAGCGAGTAGCCGACGTAGGACGCCTCGTCGACGAGGTAGGTGTCGAGCATCGTCTCGACGTCGCCGGCGAGCTGGCGGATGTCGTAGGCGCTCGGCTCATGCGGCTTGTCGCTCGCGCCGTGACCGCGCTGGTCGAGCGCGAGCACCCGGTAGCCGGCGGCGGTCAGGTCGCGCACCCACCCGGTCGCGACCCAGTTGTCCTTCGTGCTCGAGGCGAACCCGTGCACGACCACGACGGTCGGCGCGTCCTCGTCGCCCCACGAGTACGTCGCGATGCGGTAGCCGTCGCCGACCATGAGGTACTGCGGGTCGGGCATCTGCGTGAGGTTCTGAAGGGGAGCTGTCACGGTATCCATCCTGCCGCCTCTGCGGTCGCCGCGACGCTGCGGTGCGCGTCAGTCCTCGACGCGCACCTCCTTCCAGAACGCGACGTAGCCCGAGAAGTCCTTGCCGACCCGGGCGATGCCACTCTCGTACGGGTGCGGATACGCCCAGGCCCGGTCGGCGAGCAGGCCGTCGGCGCCGCGCACCGAGTAGTACTGGCACTCGCCCTTCCAGGGGCACGTGTAGGGAGTGGGACTCTCCTCCAGGAGATCCCAGTTCACGCTCGACGGCGGGAAGTACCAGTTGCCCTCGATCGAGATGAGATCGTCGCGGTCGGCCTCGGCCACCGTCGCATCGCCCAGAACTGCCTTCATCGCGTCCTCCGCTTCGCTCGGGTCCCACCCTTCCACCGCCGGGGCCGTGCCGCAACGAGGTCGGCGGCCGGCTGCTGCGGCAGCGGGATGGGCTGGGTGACCACGGCATCCACCACCATCGACCCGTCGGTGGGACCGATGACGGCGATCGGGGTCGTGAGGGTCGGCTCGTCGGGGTCGACCGGCATCCGCTCGAGGGCGCGATGGGCGCGGACGTAGGCGGGGATCAGGATGACCGCGGCGCCGATCCAGGCGAGCGGGTTGCTCCACACCACGCCGACGAAGCCGAAGAGGTGGCCGAGCACGACGGCGGCGCCGACGCGCATGACGAGCTCGACGAGGCCCGTGACGGTCGGGATGATGGTGCTGCCGAGGCCCTGCAGCGTGCCGCGCAGGATGAACAGCACGCCCAGCGCGGTGTAGCTGGCGCCGTTGATGAGCAGCATGAGCGCGGCGAGCTGCACGACGGTGTCGCTGCCGTCACCGACGAACAGACGAACGAGCGGCGCACCGAAGGCGATGAGCAGCGCCCCGAGGACGACGCCGGCGATCAGCGCCATCCACACGGCCTGCACGACGCCGCGGCGGATGCGGTCGGGACGGCGCGCACCGAGGTTCTGTGCGGCGTACATGGATGCCGCGAGCCCGAGCGACTGCAGGAGCGCGACGGCCAGGCCGTCCACGCGCGACGCGGTCGTGTAGGCGGCGACGGCATCGGCGCCGAGGGTGTTGAGCGCCACCTGCACCGTGAGGGTGCCGATCGCGATGATCGAGGCCTGGAAGCCCATCGGCAGGCCGAGGCGGAGGTGCTCGGTGAGATCGGCGCGGGTCACCCGCCAGTCGAGGCGACGCATGTGCAGCACCGGCAGCCGGCGCCGCACGTACTCGAGGCACAGCAGCACCGACAGCGCCTGGGAGACGACGGTCGCCAGCGCGGCGCCTCCGACGCCGAGCTCCAGCGGGCCGACCATGACGATCACGAGGGCGACGTTGAGGGCGCACGCGATCGTGAGGAACACGAGCGGGGTGCGCGAGTCGCCGATGGCCCGGATGATCGCCGACAGATAGTTGAAGCCCATGATGGCACCGGCGCCGAGGAAGCTGATCTGGGCGAACACGGTCGCCTGCTCCATCAGCTCGGGCGGGGTCTGCAGCAGGTGCAGCGCGGGGCCGGCGAGCAAGGGCGCCGCCACGGTCAGCACGAGCGTCGTGAGGGCGGTGAGGACGGTCCCCGCCGCCACCGAGCGTCGCACCGCGCCGAGGTCGCGCGCGCCGAACGCCTGCGCCGTCGGAATGGCGAACCCGCTCGTGAGGCCCCATGCGAAGCCGAGCAGCAGGAACAGCAGGCTTCCCGTCGCGCCGACGGCGGCGAGGGCGTCGACGCCGAGGTGACGGCCGACGACGATGGCATCGGCGAACTGGTAGAGCTGCTGCACGACGTTGCCGATGAGCAGGGGCACCGCGAAGGCGAGGATGACGCGCCAGGGGCTACCGGTGGTGAGAGAACGTGACATACGACCGGGTTCGAGACGGGGGCGGAAACGGCGAAAGGCGCTCCGGAGGGGAGCGCCGGGTCCCAGGCTATCGAATCGATTCGGAGGATGCAAGCCCCGGCATCCGCGAGCCGGATCGTGCGCGGCCGGTACTGTTGCTGGCATGTCCGTGGGTCTGCTCGCCGTCGTCGATGACATCCTCAGCGCGGCGCTCAAGGCGTCGGCGAAGTCGGCAGGCGTCGTGATCGATGACGCCGCCGTGACCCCGCAGTACGTGCAGGGGCTGTCGCCCGCGCGCGAGCTGCCGGTGGTGGGGCGGATCGCCCTGGGATCGCTCGCGAACAAGTTCCTCATCATCATCCCGATCGCGATGGTGCTCACCGCCTTCGCCCCGTGGGTGCTGCCGTGGCTGCTCATCGTCGGGGGTGCCTACCTCTGCTTCGAGGGCGCCGAGAAGGTGCTCGAGTGGTTCGGCTTCCACCACGGCGGTCACGACGACGAGGGCGGGCGCGACGAGAAGCGCCTGGTCAGAGGTGCGATCCGCACCGACCTCATCCTGTCGACCGAGATCATGCTCATCGGCCTGTCGAACGTCGACCCGGAGCTCGACTTCTGGCTGCGCCTCGCCGTGCTCGCCGTCATCGCGCTCGCCATGACCGCGCTGGTCTACGGGGCCGTCGCGCTGCTGGTCAAGATCGACGACATCGGCCTGAAGATGGCCAAGAGCTCGTCGGCGCGCGTGCGCCACACCGGCATGCGGGTGGTGCGGTCGATGCCGGGCGTCTTCCGCGTCATCTCGATCGTCGGCACCGTCGCGATGCTCTGGGTCGGCGGCCACCTCGTGCTCGCGAACCTCGGCGAGGTCGGCTGGCACGCGCCGGTCGAGCTGCTCCACGCGGTCGAGCACGCGCTCGAGCCCCTCGGGCCCGTGGTGGTCTGGGTCGGCGACACCTTCGTGTCGGCCGTCGCGGGCCTGGCCGTGGGTCTCGTGATCGTCGGCATCGCGCTGATCATCGGCAAGGCCTTCGGCAAGAACCTCAGCTTCAGCGAGGGCCACCGCGCCCCGCACGGCGAGACCGACTGACGGCGACACCCCGCGGCCGAGCGGGGCGCCCTGCGGCCGAGAAACCACATCCGCCCCGAGAAACCGTCGGCGCCGTGGTTTCTCGGGGCGGATGTGGT
>NZ_JBXAFF010000059.1:0-14449 GCF_058792815.1 Microbacterium sp. MPR-TSA4 | reverse complement strand
CCCACCACCCCGGTCGTTGAGCGACGCCCACCCCCGGTCGTTGAGCGACGCCCACCACCCCGGTCGTTGAGCGAGCGCAGCGAGTCGAAACGCCTCAGGGCCGGATGATCGGGATCGCGCTGGTCTCCACCGCGACCTTGCGGCGGTACAGGGCGCGCTGCTCGGGCAGCGAGATGTCGAAGATCACGGCGAGCAGCCGGATGACGGTCGTCACGATCACGCACGCGACGGCCGCCGCGACCAGGGGCGCGCCCAGGGCGTGCGCGAACGCGAGGATGGCGCAGCCGACCGCCGCGGCGACCGCGTAGAGCGAGCCGACGTGCATGATCGCCACCGGCAGCCCCATGATGACGTCGCGCAGGATGCCGCCGCCCACCGCGGCGCAGACACCCACGAACACGGCGGGCACCACGGGCAGTCCCAGCGCCAGCGCCTTCGAGGTGCCGAACGCGCCGAAGAGCCCGATGACCACGGCATCCAACGCGACGATCACGCCGTTGAGGCGCTCGAAGATGTTGGCCAGCAGCATGCCGACCAGAGCCGCACCGACCGCCGTGATGAGGTACCAGTTGCTCTGCAGCGTCGCGGGCTCGACGTTCAGCAGCAGGTCGCGGATGATGCCGCCGCCCATGCCCATGACGGTGCCCACGATGACGACGCCCAGCAGGTCGAGCCGGCGCTGCCCGACGAATCCCGACGAGAACAGCGCCCCCTGCACGCCGCCGAGACCCACGGCGAGGAGGTCGGCCCAGAGGGGGATCACGAACAGCTGCTCCGTCACCCGTCCATTGTCTCCAATACCGCCCGATGTCCGCGCCGACGGGGATAATCGAGGGGTGCCCACCTACCGCGACGAGGTCGTGGTCCTGCGGACCCACAAGCTCGGGGAAGCGGACCGGATCGTGACGATGCTCAGCCGTCGCCACGGCAAGGTGCGCGCGGTCGCGAAGGGTGTGCGGCGCACGTCGTCGAAGTTCGGCGCCCGCCTCGAGCCGTTCATGGTCGCCGACGTGCAGCTGTACCAGGGGCGCTCGCTCGACATCGTGCAGCAGGCCGAGTCGCTCGGCTCCTACGGCGCCGCGATCGTCGCCGACTACGACAGTTACACCGCCGCCCACGCCATGGTCGAGACGGCCGACCGTCTCAACGAGGCGGAGGCGACGCCGCAGCAGTACCTCCTGCTCGTGGGCGGGCTCCGCACGCTCTCGCAGGGCGGGCGTGCCGCGCGCTCGGTGCTCGATTCGTATCTCCTGCGCGCGATGTCCCTGTCGGGGTGGGCGCCGGCGCTCACCGACTGCGCACGCTGCGGCGCCGTGGGTCCGCACGACTGGTTCGTCGCCCAGCTCGGCGGCGTGGTGTGCGGCGACTGTGCCCCGGCCGGCTCCGCACGGCTGCGCCCCGAGACGGGCGTGCTGCTGCGCGCACTGATCGCGGGAGAATGGGACATCGTGGATGCCGCGACGCACGCCGCCACGGCGTCGGCCTCCGGTCTCGTCGCGGCCTACGCGCAGTGGCATCTCGAGCGCGGCATCCGATCCCTGTCCCACGTGGAGTCCCCCCGGTGAGCCCCAAACCCTACACGCACCGCGATGCGGTCCCGTACCGTCCCCTCGACTGGACCGGCATCCACCCGCCGCGCTTTCCGAAGGGCGGTGTGCCGAACCATGTCGCCATCGTCATGGACGGCAACGGCCGCTGGGCGAACCGGCGCGGGCTCACGCGCATCGAGGGGCACCGCGCGGGCGAGGAGGTGCTGCTCGACGTGGTCGCCGGCGCGATCCAGGCCGGGGTGAAGCACCTCAGCGTCTACGCCTTCTCGACCGAGAACTGGGCCCGCTCGCCCGAGGAGGTGCGCTTCCTCATGGGCTACAACCGCGACGTGCTGCACCGCCGCCGCGACCAGCTCAACGAGTGGGGCGTGCGCATCCGCTGGGCCGGACGCAAGCCGCGCCTGTGGGGTTCGGTCATCAAGGAGCTGCAGTACGCCGAGCAGCTGACCGCGGGCAACGACACCCTCACGCTCACGATGTGCATCAACTACGGCGGCCGCCACGAGATCGTCGACGCGATGCGGGCGATGGGGGAGCAGATCGCCGCGGGACGCCTGAAGCCGTCGGCCATCACGGAGAAGACCCTCCGTAGGCACCTGTACGTGCCCGACATGCCCGACGTCGACCTGTTCCTGCGCTCCAGCGGTGAACAGCGCACCTCGAACTTCCTGCTCTGGGAGTCCGCCTACGCCGAGATGGTGTTCCTCGACACCCTGTGGCCGGACTTCTCGCGCACCGATCTCTGGGGCGCCATCGAGCTCTACCTCGGCCGCAGCCGCCGCTTCGGCGGCGCCGTCGACGCCCCGACCGCCGACTCTGCGGAATAGACCGCGATGCGAACGGAGTTGCACCAGGCATGACGGAGAAGATCACGATCGACGTGTGGAGCGATATCGCCTGCCCGTGGTGCTACATCGGCAAGCGCAACCTCGAGACCGGGCTGGCTCAGATCGCCGACGATCCCGACGCTCCCCAGGTCGAGGTGACCTTCCACTCCTTCGAGCTCTCACCCGACACACCGGTGGACTTCGAAGGCGACGAGCTGGACTTCCTCGCCGGGCACAAGGGGATGCCGCGCGAGCGGGTCCGCGAGATGCTCGACCAGGTGACGGGGGTCGCCGCGGGGTCGGGCCTCGAGTACCGTTTCGACCTGCTGCAGCACACGAACACCGTGAAGGCGCACGAACTGCTGCACTTCGCGAAGGCGCAGGGCCGCCAGAACGAGATGGCGGAGCGTCTGATGTCGGCCTACTTCACCGAGGGCAAGCACGTCGGTCGGGTCGACGACCTGGTCGCGCTCGCGTCCGAGATCGGGCTGGATGCCGACGAGGTGCGCGATGCGCTGGAGTCGAGCCGTCATCTCGCCGATGTCCGCGCCGATCAGGCGCAGGCGCAGGCCTACGGCATCCAGGGCGTGCCGTTCTTCGTGATCGACGGCAAGTACGGCGTCAGCGGCGCACAGCCGGCCGACGCGTTCGCGCAGATCGCACGGCAGGTCTGGACGGAGAAGCAGGACGCCTGAGGCGGCTGCGTCTCGACTCGGCTGCGTTGCGACTCGCCGCTGCGCGACTCGCTCAACGACCGGTGGAGGGCGGCGGCACCCCCGGTCGTTGAGCGAGCGCAGCGCGTCGAAACGCCCGCCTGCGACGATCAGGCGGGCAGGCTCGCCTCGATGGCGGCGATGATCTCGGGCGCGTCCGGCTTCGTCTGAGGACGGAACCGGTGCACCTGACCCGAGGGGGTCAGCAGGAACTTCTCGAAGTTCCACATGACCGGACCCTTCGCGCCCTCGGCGTTCTTCGCCTTCTTCAGGGCCTTGTACAGCGGTGCCGCGTGCGAGCCGTTGACACGGACCTTGTCCATGATCGGGAAGCTCACGCCCCACGTGACCGCGCAGTACTCGAGGATCTCCTCCATCGAGCCGGGCTCCTGCCCCATGAACTGGTTGCACGGGAACCCGACGACCTGCAGGCCCCGCGCGCCGTAGGTGCGCTGGAGCTCCTCGAGCTGCTCGTACTGCGGCGTGAGCCCGCACTTGGAGGCGACGTTCACGACGAGCACGGCCTTGTCGCCCCACTCGGAGAGCGTGTGCTCGACGCCCGACGCGTCGGTGTAGGGGATGTCGCGGATGTCCACCGTCTGTGTCTCGGCCATGTTCTCCACGATAGGGCCGTACGCCGCCTTCGTGACCGCGGGAGTCTGGGAGAATGGACAGGATGTCCCTCTCCGTCTCCACCGGCCCCGCGTTGCGCATCGGGCCCATCGCGCTCGACGCGCCGGTCGTCCTCGCGCCGATGGCGGGGATCACCAACACGGCATTCCGTCGACTGTGCCGTGAGTATGGCGCCGGCCTCTACGTCTCCGAGATGATCACGACGCGCGCGCTCGTCGAGCGCAACGCGACGACCATGCGCCTGATCACCCACCACGAGTCGGAGAAGCCGCGCTCGATCCAGCTGTACGGCGTCGATCCCGCCACCACGGAAGCAGCGGTGCGCCTGCTCGTCGAGGAGGACCGCGCCGACCACATCGACCTCAACTTCGGCTGCCCGGTTCCCAAGGTGACCCGCAAGGGCGGGGGAGCGGCGCTGCCCTGGAAACTCGGGCTCTTCCGCGAGATCGTCACGCGCGCCGCGCGCGCCGCCGGCCATGTGCCTCTGACGGTGAAGATGCGCAAGGGCATCGATGCAGACCACCTCACCTTCCTCGATGCGGGACGCATCGCCGAGGATGCCGGTGTCGCCGCCGTCGCGCTGCACGCCCGCACCGCCGCGGAGTTCTACTCCGGCCACGCCGACTGGTCGGCCATCACCGCCCTCAAGCAGGCCGTCACGTCCATCCCGGTGCTCGGCAACGGCGACATCTGGTCGGCGGACGACGCGGCGCGCATGATGGCCGAGACGGGATGCGACGGCGTCGTGGTCGGCCGCGGCTGCCTCGGCCGCCCGTGGCTGTTCGGCGACCTCGCCCGCGGCCTCGGGGGCCCGGGGGCCGCCGCCGGCGCGCCCGTCGACGCGACGCTCGGGTTCGTCGCAGCCGCGTTCCGCCGTCACGCGGAGCTGCTGGTCGAGTTCTTCGAGGACGAGGGCCGCGGATGCCGCGACATCCGCAAGCACGTCGCCTGGTACTTCAAGGGCTATCCCGTCGGCGGCGAGACCCGCGCCCAGCTGGCGACGGTGTCGACCCTCGCCGAGATCGACGACCTGATCGCCACCCTCGATCTCGATGCCCCGTACCCGGGGGCGGCGGCGGAGGGCCAGCGCGGGCGCGCCGGCACGCCCAAGCGGCCCGCCCTGCCCGACGGGTGGCTGCACAGCCGCGAGATGAGCGGTGACGCCGCGCGCGAGCTGGCCGAGGCGGAGGTCGACACCAGTGGCGGGTGACGGCAGCGGCGTCGGCATCGCCTCCGGCCGCCCGTCCGGCTACGACGATCACGACGCGGAACGCTTCGTCCCGGAACAGCACCGTTCGCAGCGCGACGGCTTCGCCCGCGATCGGGCCCGCGTGCTGCATTCTGCGGCGCTGCGGCGCCTCGCCTCCAAGACGCAGGTGCTGAGCCCCGCCAGCCCCGCCGACTTCGCCCGCAACCGTCTCACGCACTCGCTCGAGGTGGCGCAGGTGGGCCGCGAGCTCGCGATCGCCCTCGAGCTGTCGCCCGACGTCGTCGACACGGCGTGTCTCAGCCACGACATCGGGCACCCTCCGTTCGGGCACAACGGCGAACGGGCGCTGAACGACTGGGCGGAGGACATCGGCGGGTTCGAGGGCAACGCGCAGACGCTGCGCATCCTCTCCCGCCTGGAGCCGAAGGTGATGGATGCCGCGGGCCAGAGCGCCGGTCTCAATCTGACCCGCGCCAGCCTCGACGCCACCTGCAAGTACCCGTGGACGGTGGAGCACGGCGTGCCCGATCCCGGCGGCCGGGAGAAGTTCGGCGTCTACCCCGAGGACGAAGCCGTCTTCCGCTGGATGCGCCTCGGCGCGCCGGGGAGGGTGCGCTGCATCGAGGCGGAGGTCATGGACCTCTCCGACGACATCGCCTACTCGGTGCACGACTTCGAGGACGCCGTGCTCAACGGCTACCTCGACCCGGCCCGCCTCGCCGACGCCCGCGAGCACGAGGCGCTGCTGACGGCGATCCAGGCGTGGGTGGGCTTCGGGTTCACGCGTGACGAGCTCGCCGACGCGCTCTACCGGCTCACCCGCATGCCCGAATGGCTTCCCGGCTTCGACGGGTCGCGCGCCGCGCTGGCCGGGCTGAAGAACCTCACCTCCGACCTGATCGGCCGCTTCGCGCGCGCCGCGACGACCGCGACCCGCGAGCACTACTCGGTTCCGGTGCTCACGCGCTACCGGGGGCGCGTCATCGTCCCGCGCGTGATCGAGGCGGAGATGGCGGTGCTCAAGGGCATCATCGGCGCCTTCGTCGTCACGATCGACGGCCGCCGCGGCCTCTACAAGGAGCAGCGGCGCGTGCTCAAGCGGCTCGCGAGCGCCCTGTGGGAGCGCCCCGAGCACCTGGACCGCCTGCACGCGGAGGATTTCGCCGCGGCATCCACCGATGCCGCGCGCAAGCGCGTCGTCGTCGACCAGGTCTCCAGCCTCACGGACAGGTTCGCGATCGAGTGGCACGCGCGCCTCATCGGCCCCGTCGACCTGCGCGAGCTCGGACTGCGCTCCGGCGACGACCGGACGATCGCCCCCAGCGGCTTCGCCCTTCCGGAGCCGATCGCCGGACTCTGGCCCGCCGAGGGGCACTGATGGCGCGCATCCGACAGTCGGACGTCGACGAGGTGAAGGCCCGCATCAACATCGGCGACGTGATCGGTGAGCGGGTCGCCCTCAAGTCGGCCGGGGTGGGGTCGCTGAAGGGATTGTGCCCGTTCCACGACGAGCGCAGCCCGAGCTTCCACGTGCGACCGCAGGTCGGCTACTACCACTGCTTCGGGTGCGGGGAATCGGGGGACGTCTACTCGTTCCTGCGGGCGATGGACCACGTGTCCTTCACGGAGGCGGTCGAACGCCTCGCCGCCCGCGTCGGCTACACCCTGCATTACGAGGACGGCGGCGCCGCGCCCGAGAACAGCGGGCGCACGCGGCTGTACCAGGCCAACGCGGCGGCCGCCGAGTGGTTCCGCGGCCAGCTCTCCTCGCCCGAGGCCGATGCCGGGCGCCGCTTCCTCGGCGAGCGGGGGTTCGATGCGGGCGCGGCCGCGCATTTCGGCGTCGGGTACGCGCCCCAGGGCTGGGACAAGCTCCGCGACGCGATGCGCGGGCAGGGATTCAGCGACGAGGAGCTGTCGGCGGCGGGCCTCGTCTCGCAGGGCCAGCGCGGCGTGTACGACCGCTTCCGCGGGCGCGTCGTGTGGCCCATCCGCGACGTGACGGGACAGACGATCGGATTCGGCGCGCGACGGCTGTACGAGGACGACAAGGGGCCGAAGTACCTCAACACCCCTGAGACGACCATCTACAAGAAGGCGCAGGTGCTGTACGGGCTCGACCTGGCGAAGAAGGACGTGTCGCGCTCGCACCGCGTGGTCGTCGTCGAGGGCTACACCGACGTCATGGCCTGCCATCTGGCCGGGGTCACGACCGCCGTCGCCACGTGCGGCACCGCGTTCGGCTCCGACCACATCACCGTGCTGCGACGGGTCATGGGAGACGACTCGGCCGCCGGGGAGGTCGTCTTCACCTTCGACCCGGATGCGGCGGGCCAGAAGGCCGCACTGCGAGCCTTCGCCGACGCGAAGCGGTTCAACGCGCAGACGTACGTCGCGACGGGCCCGCAGGGGCTCGACCCGTGCGACCTGCGCCTCGAGCGCGGGGATGCCGCCGTCCGCTCGCTCATGGAGACCAAGGTCCCGATGTTCGAGTTCGTCATCGACCAGCGACTCGCGGGGTTCGATCTGTCGAGTGTGGAGGGACGCGTGGGCGCCCTCCGCGCCGCTGCGCCGGTCGTGGGGGAGCTGCGCGATCCCTTGCTGCAGCCCGAGTACACCCGGGTGCTCGCGCGCCGCCTCGGGATGGACACCGAGGCGGTGCGACGCGAGGTCGAGCGGGCGGGCCGCGAGGCGGCGCGACGCGGCGACGACGCACGGACCGGCGGTGCGACGTCGTCCGACGCGACGCCGCGCGGTGAGCGGTCGGCAGACGCCTCGGCAGCGGGCGAGCCGGCGCTGCGGATGAGCCTGCGCACGCTGCCGCGATCGGCCGACGCGGCGCTGGAGCGGGACGCCCTGATGGGGGTGCTGCAGTACGGTCACCTCGTCGACGGGGGTGAGCTCGATGCCGCCCTCGCGCTGCCGATGACCGTGCCGGCCCTGGATGCCGTGCGCCAGGCGCTCCTCTCGCACACCGATCGCACCCGGATCGGTTGGGCCTCCACGGCCGTGGAGGCCGTCCGAGAGCCGTACCGGTCGCTGGCCGTCGAACTGCTCACCGCCGACTTCCCGGCTCTCACGGAGGCGGAGGCCGCGGCATCCACGCACGCGCTCGCCCGCCGGCTGCGGATCCGAGCGCTCGATCGTGAGAAGAGCGAGATGCTCGGCGCCATCCAACGTCTGCCCGCCGAGTCGGAGCAGGGTCGCACCGTGCGGCTCGCGCTGCGCGAGCTCGACGCACGCCGACGGGCTCTGACGGACAACGCGTCTTGACGCCGCGCGGCGTCGGCGCGAGCCCCGCTGGCGCGACGGCGCCGGAGAGGGCAGGATGAACCCCATGCCTCGTCGATCCTCCCTCGACGCCGTCACCGCCGCGGTCCGGTGTGACGACCTGTCCGTGGCCCGCGGCGGCGTGCGCGTCGTCGACGGCGTCAGCGTGCGCCTCGACGCCGGCCGAGCCCTGGCCGTCATGGGCGCCACGGGCGCCGGGAAGTCGAGCCTGGCCGCACTCCTGGCCGGAACCGATGACGGCTCGCTCACGGTCGTCGGCGGCGACGCCTGGGTCGACGGCACCCCGATCCGCAAGAAGGGGCGCGCGGCCCGTGTGCGCGCCTACTACACGGGCTACGTGCCGCAGCGCGCCGGCGCCGACCTGCCGGCGCGGCTCACGGTCGGGGAGGTCATCGGCGAGCCCATCACGAGTCGCGACCGACGCGTCAACCAGCGGGCGCTCGCGGTGCGGGTGGCCAGTCTGCTCGACGAGTTCGAGCTTCCGCTGGGCGCCGCGGCCCGGTATCCGTATGAGCTCAGCTCGGGCATGCGCCAGCGTGTCGCGATCGCGCGGGCCCTCGTGCTGCAGCCGCGGGTGTTCATCGGCGATGACCCCTACGCCAACCTCGACCTCGAGGTGCGGCAGGCGGTTCGCGACGCGCTCCTGCGCCGCCGCGACGAGGGCGGGATGGCGATCCTGATGGTGACCAACGACGCGGAAGCCGTGCGCGAGATCGACGCCGATGTGCTCGTGCTCCGCGGGGGACGTCCGGTGGCCTACGGCCACGGCACGGCCGACCTGCTGTGGACGCCGGACGGCGGCGTGCGACTCGTGTCGTGATCGCGTGTCGGTTGTCACGACCACGCCCCGACCTTTGCTAATATGGACGGGTTGCCCGCTCGCGGGTGACTGATCCTCGGTAGCTCAATTGGCAGAGCAGCCGGCTGTTAACCGGCAGGTTCTTGGTTCGAGTCCAAGCCGGGGAGCGAACGGCCCCAGACTCCACTCTGGGGCCGTTTTCGTTTCCCGCGGGAGGGGTGAACGGCGATCAGGCGTCGAGGTCGTCGACGCCGGGGGTCCAGGACGCGCCGGGACGTCCCCACCCGCGCTTGCGCGCGATCTTCTGCACCGTCTTCCAGTCGCCGTCGTCGAGACGGTCGATGTAGAGGATGCCGTCGAGGTGATCGAACTCGTGCTGCATGATGCGCGCACGCCACCCGTCCACCTCGATGCGCACGGGAGCGCCGTCGAGGTCGACGCCGGTCACGAGCACCTCGTCGGAGCGCCGCAGCGGGAACCGCTCGCCCGGGAACGACAGGCATCCCTCGGACTCGTCGTCCGGATCCGGCGCGCCGGGCACCGGAGGACGCATCCACAGCTGAGGGTTGATGATCACTCCGCGCCAGGGATTGCCGTCGTCGTCCTGGTAGCTGTAGGTGTAGATGCGCAGGCCCACCCCGACCTGCGGGGCCGCCAACCCGACGCCGGGGGCGGCATCCATCGTCTCGAACATGTCGGCGACGAGGGTTCGGATCTCCTCCGTCACCTCCGTGACGGGATCGGCGGGGGAGTGGAGGACGGGATCGCCCATGATGCGAATCGGAAGAACAGCCACGTCCTGAGCCTATCGAGCGCACCCGGCGGTTAGTGTCGAGGGGTGTATGCCGCCATGACCGACCTCGGAGACGTGACTGACAAGCTCGTCGGCGTCTTCGCCGACCCCGGCATCCTCATCGGCATCCCGCTGGCCCTCCTCGGTGCCGTCTTCATGTCGTTCGGTGCGCAGTATCAGCACCGCGGCGTGCAGAAGGTCGAACGCCTCACGGCCACGCACGGCTCGTCCGGCCTCACGGGCGGACAGATGTGGAACCTCCTGCGGCGCCCCTCGTGGGTCGCCGGCACCGTGATGCTGGGCCTCGCGATCGTCTGCCAGCTGTCGGCGCTGACGTTCGCGCCGCTGATCCTCGTCCAGCCCGTGGGCGCGGTCTCACTGGTGATCACCACCCTCCTGAACGCCCGCATCAGCGGCCTGCGCCCCACGCGTCGCTCGCTCTCCGCGATCGGGCTGTGCGTCGCCGGCATCTTCGTCTTCGTCACCGTGGCCGCTCTCTACGCGACCGAGACCCCGATCAGCGACGGGCAGCTCATCACGGTGCTCCTCATCCTGGCGGGCGTCGCGATCGTGCTCACCGCCCTGTGGGTCTGGCTGCGCGCACGCATGGGAGCGCTGTTCTACATCGTCGCCGCCGGCATCATGTACGGCTTCGTGGCGACGCTCGCCAAGGTCGTGCTCAGCCGCATCCGCTCGGGTGACTTCGAGTGGCTGACGATCGTCTGCATCGTGGCACTGCTGGCCGGCACGGCGATCGGCGCCTACTTCGTGCAGACCGCCTACGCGTCCGGGCCCCCGGACCTGGTCATCGCGGGCCTCACCGTCATCGACCCGATCGTCGCGATCGTGATCGGTCTCGCGGTGCTCCGCGAGGCCGAGGGCGCCCCCTGGGGCGCGTACGTGGGCTTCGTCGCGGCCGGCGCCCTCGCCGTCACGGGCGTGTTCCAACTCGCACGACACCATCCGCAGATCGTCAGCGACAGCCAGGAGATCCCGATCACCCGCGGCAGCGGAGAGGGCGTCTCGCCGAGCGCCCAGCGCCTCACGGACGCCGTCGCCAAGGTGTGGCCGGAGCCGCCGGTGCGCGACAAGGACGACCCGCGACCCCGCTAGAATTCCCGGGACAGGGGGCGGTGGCCAAGCTGGTCAAGGCAGCGGGCTCATAACCCGACGATCGTGGGTTCAAGTCCCACCCGCCCTACCAATGACACGGTTGTGATTCCACGTCGATATCGGCAATAATGGGCGCACAACCACATAGCCGCCATGCATCCGGACTCAGGTCGTAGGGGAAGACGTACCTGAAGAAACGGAGAATCGCGATGGCGACCACGTCGACCCCACAGGCGCGCGGAGTGATCTACATCCACTCCGCGCCACGAGCGCTGTGCCCCCACCTCGAGTGGGCTGTCGGTCGCACCCTCGGACGGGCGGTCAATTTCGAGTGGGCGGAACAGCCAGTGCTCTCCGGTAGCCGTCGTGCCGAGTTCTACTGGGAAGGCCCCGCCGGCACCGGCGCCGCTCTCGCCACCGCGATCCGCGGCTGGGAGCACCTGCGCTTCGAGGTCAGCGAGGACCCGACGCCGCGCTCGGACGGCGGTCGCTGGATGCACACGCCGGATCTCGGCATCCACTTCGCCCAGACCGACACCGCGGGCAACGTCGTCATCGGCGAGGACCGCATCCGCTACGCACTCGAGATCGCGGCCGGCGACCCGTACGACCTGCAGCGCGAGCTCCAGGTCGCCCTCGGCTCGTCCTGGGACGAAGAGCTCGAGCCGTTCCGTCACGCCAGCGACGACGCCCCCGTCGTCTGGCTCCACAAGGTCGGCTGAGCGCCGACCCCCTGAGCCCAGACGAGTCGAGGCGCCGGTACCGGCTTCGGACGGCTTCCCGGAGACCGAGACAGCGCATCCTCGTCTGACACGAAGACGCCCCCGTCATCCGAAAGGATGCGGGGGCGTCTTCGCGTCCGGCTCGAGGCCGGATCAGACCGAGGCGAACGCGGCGACCGCGTTGTGTCCGCCGAAGCCGAACGAGTTGCTGATCGCGAGCTGCTGTCCGTCGCCGAGCGGGGTCGGCGCGCCCGACAGACGGAAGGGGACCGCGGGGTCCTGCTCCGTCAGGTTGATCGTCGGCGGTGCGACACGGTCGCGCAGCGCGAGGATCGTGAAGATCGCCTCGAGCGCTCCCGTCCCGCCCAGCAGATGTCCCGTGGACGCCTTGGTCGCCGACACGGGGATCTCATCGATCCGGTCGCCGAAGACGCTCTTGAGCGCCACGTACTCGTTCGGATCGCCGACCGGGGTGGAGGTGGCGTGGGCGTTGATGTGGGTCACGTCGTCGGGCGACGCGTCCGCCATCGCGAGCGCGAGGTTCACGGCGCGCGCGGCGCCGGTGCCCTCGGGGTCGTTGGCGGTGATGTGGTACGAATCGGCCGTGACGCCGCCTCCGACGACCGCGGCGTAGATCTTCGCTCCGCGCGCCTTGGCGTGCTCCTCCGTCTCGAGGATCAGGACGCCCGCGCCCTCGCCCATGACGAATCCGTCGCGATCGATGCTGCCGGGGCGCGACGCGGTCTCGGGGGAGTCGTTGCGCTTGGACAGCGCCTGCATCGACGAGAACGACGCGATGGTGACCGGGTGGATGACCGACTCGGTGCCACCGGCGATCACGACATCCGCGAGACCGTCACGCAGGTGCTCGATCGCGTTCACGATCGACTCGGTGCTCGATGCGCAGGCGCTCGCGACCGTGCGTGCGTAGGCACGCGCACCGAAGTGCAGCGACAGGTTGCCGGCCGCCGCGTTCGGCATGAGCATCGGCACCGTCATCGGCAGCACGCGACGCGGGCCCTTCTCGCGCAGCGTGTCCCACGCGTCGAGCAGGGTCCAGAGGCCGCCGATCCCGGTCGCGAAGTCGACTCCCAGGCGTTCCGGGTCGACCTCCGGGCTTCCGGCATCCGCCCACGCCTCCATGGCCGCGACGAGCGCGAACTGCGAGGACGGGTCGAGACGCTTGGCGATCGGCCGTTCCAGCACCGTGTCGGGGCGGACGGCGGCCTGCGCGGCGAACGTGACGGGAAGGTTGTACTGCTCGACCCAGTCGTACTCGAGCGTGCGCGCGCCGGAGGCGCCACCCAGCAGCGCGGACCAGCTCTCCGGCGCGGTCCCACCGATGGGGCTGGAGGCGCCGATGCCGGTGACGACGATTCGGGGAATGCTCATGGTCTCCTCGTTGCTCCGGTGGGGGCGCTCAGGCCCCCACCGGGGTGCAGGTGGCGAGGCCTGAGGTCAGGCCTGGTTGGTGGTGATGAAGGTGACGGCGTCGCCGACGGTCTTGAGGTTCTTGACCTCTTCGTCGGGGATGGTGACACCGAACTTCTCCTCGGCGTTGACGACGATCGTCATCATCGAGATCGAGTCGATGTCGAGGTCGTCGGTGAACGACTTCTCCAGCGCGACCTCGTCCGCCGAGATGCCGGTCTCGTCCGTGATGAGTTCGGCGAGCCCTGCGAGGACCTCGTCGTTGCTGAATGCCATGGGATTCTCCTTGTTTATCGGGGTTTCACCGGCCCTGCGGGGCCGACGTTCAGTCTAGGTGCGGCGGCCGCCGCGCCCGCGGATCTCGGGCCGTCAGGGCAGGACGACGACCTGGGCGCCGAACACGAGCCCGGCGCCGAAACCGATCTGCAGGGCGAGTCCGCCCGACAGCTCCGGGTGCTCGACGAGCAGGCGGTGCGTGGCGAGCGGGATGGATGCCGCCGACGTGTTGCCGGTGGTCTCGATGTCGCGGCCGATGACGACCGTCTCGGGCAGCTTCAGCTGCTTGGCGAACTCGTCGATGATGCGCATGTTGGCCTGGTGCGGCACGAAGGCCGCCAGATCGGAGGCCTGCACTCCGGCGACCTCGAGCGCCTGCCGGGCGACCTTCACCATCTCCCAGACGGCCCAGCGGAAGACCGTCGGACCCTCCTGGCGCAGCGTCGGCCACGGCGACTGGCCGTCGCGGAACTCGACGAGGGTGTGGTTCATGCCCACGGCCTCGGCCTTCGAGCCGTCCGAGCCCCAGACGGTCGGTCCGATGCCGGGGAAGTCGCTCGGTCCGACGACGGCCGCACCGGCGCCATCGCCCAGGAGGAACGAGATGGACCGGTCGGTCGGGTCGACGATGTCGCTCAGCTTCTCGGCGCCCACCACGACCGCGTAGTGCGCCGAGCCCGCGCGGATGAGCGCGTCGGCCTGCGCGACGCCGTAGGCGAAGCCGGCGCAGGCGGCGTTGAGGTCGTACGCCGCCGCGGGGTTCGCGCCGATCCGGTCGGCCACGATCGCCGACACCGAGGGGGTCTGCTTCGGGTTGGAGATCGTCGCGACGATCACGGCGTCGATGAGCGCGGGGTCGATCCCCGCGGTGGCGACCGCTTCGGCCGCTGCGTCGGATGCCAGGTCGATCGCGGTGGTGGCGGCATCCGCCCGCACGCGCGTGACGATGCCGGTGCGCTGACGGATCCACTCGTCGCTGGAGTCGATGGGACCGACGAGATCGTCATTGGGAACGGCGTTCTCGCCGCGCGCCGCGCCGTAGGCGTAGATGCGCGTGTGGGCCGGCCCCGTCGACTGGACGAGGGCGGGTC
>NZ_JBXAFF010000058.1:0-14751 GCF_058792815.1 Microbacterium sp. MPR-TSA4 | reverse complement strand
GCCTCCCGCCCCGCCTCCACCGCCGCCGAGCGCACCGCCACCGGTGCGATCCGCACGTTGGGCCCGCATCCCGCGACGGCGCCCGTCGTTCTGCACCCGGGAGATGCGATCTCCACGCCGCGACGCGTGGTCTACATCATCCTGCTCGGCGCTCTCACGGCCCTCGGGCCGTTCACGATCGACCTGTACCTGCCGGCCTTCCCGACGCTGCAGGCCGACTTCCGCACCTCCGCGGCCGCGATCCAGCTGACCTTGACCGGCACCATGGTGGGCTTCGCGCTGGGCCAGCTGATCGTCGGGCCGCTCAGCGACAAGGTCGGGCGCCGCCTGCCCCTGCTCGCCGTCACGGCGCTGCACGTCGTGGCGAGCGTCGCGGCCGCGCTGGCCCCCGACCTGACGCTGCTCGCGATCGCCCGGGTGTTCATGGGCGTCGGCGCCGCGGCGGGCGGCGTCGTGGCCATGGCGATCGTGCGCGACCTGTTCGGCGGGCGCCGGCTGGTCGTCATGCTGAGCCGGCTCGCCCTCGTCTCCGGCGCGGCGCCCGTCGTCGCGCCGCTGATCGGATCGGCGCTGCTCACGGTCATGCCCTGGCGCGGCATCTTCGTGGTGCTCGCCGTGTACGGCGCCATCATGCTCGTGGCGGCGATCGCGCTCGTGCCGGAGACCCTGCCCGCGGCACGACGCCGCGAGCGCGGAGCGACCACGGTGCTGCAGCGCTACCGAGCCGTGTTCAGCGACCGGGTGTTCGTGGGCGTGCTGATCATCGGCGGCATGTCGTTCAGCGGTCTGTTCTCCTACCTCTCCTCCTCGTCGTTCCTCTTCCAGGAGACCTACGGCTTCGACGCCCAGCAGTACGGCCTGCTGTTCGCAGCCAACTCGCTCGGTCTGGTCATCGGCGTCCAGGTGGCCGCACGGCTGGCGGCGCGCTTCGGACCGCAATGGGTGCTCGCCGTCTCGACCGGCGTGCTGGTGCTCGCGGCCGTGGCGATCATCGTCCTCGACCAGCTCGGGCTCGGACTCTGGGGCACGATGGTGCCGCTGTTCGTCTTCATGACGGCGTGCGGGTTCACCTTCCCCTGCGTTCAGGTGCTCGCACTCGACCGGCACGGCAAGGCGGCCGGCACCGCGGCATCCATCCTCGGAGCGACCAACTTCGGCGTCGCGGGGCTCATCTCGCCGATCGTCGGCTGGGTGGCCAAGGATGCCGGGATCACCGCGACCACCATGGCCTCGGTGATGGTCGGCTGCGCGCTCATCGGCTGCACCGCGCTGTGGGCGATCGTGCGGCCGTGGACGGTCGCGCGCCTCACGCCGTAGCGGATGCCGTCGGGCACAATGGGGCGATGAGAGCACCGACCGACGACGACCTCACCACCGTCGCGCTGCAGCGCCTCGTCGCGGGGGTGCTGCTGATCGCCGCGACGGTGTGGCTCGGCATCCAGGTGGTCGTCGAGGCAGACGTCAACGTGGACGAGTGGTGGAACGTGTTCGTCGACCGCTTCGCCTTCCTCGATCCGGCGGCCCTGGCGATGAACTTCCTCGGCGGGGGCTGGTTCGCGACCTTCGTCGTACCGCTCGGCGGCGTCGCCCTCCTGCTGGTGCTGCGCCGCCCCCGCGGCGCGCTGTTCGTCGTCGTCGCCTCGGTCGGCAGCGTCGCCCTCGTCCAGCTGCTGAAGGCGCTGTTCGGACGCGCCCGTCCCGAGGACATGATCGTGTTCTCCGACCACGGCTCGTTCCCCTCCGGCCACACCGGCAACGCGGCCACGGTCGCCACGATCGCCGTCATCCTCTTCCCCCGGGTCGCCGTCGCCGTCGTCGGCGGCGCGTGGGTGTTCGCGATGGCGTTCAGCCGCACCCAGGTGCACGCGCACTGGCTGAGCGACACCGTCGGCGGCGCCCTCGTCGGCGTCGGCGCCACCCTCGTCGTCGCGGCCGCCTTCACGCGTGTGCTGGACCGTGAGAGCGAGCGGGTCCGCTCGCTAGGCTGAGCGCCATGAGTGCTGTCGACGATGCCGAGCTCGCCCGTCTGCAGGCCGAAGCGGAGGCCGCAGAGGCCGCGTTGAAGCTCGCCCAGGCCAAGGCGGCGCTCGCCGCCGCGCAGGCCGCCCGTGCGTCCGCACCGGCAGCAGCAGAGGAGATTTCCCCCCCGGAGGATGCTGCGGGCACATCAGCTCCTCCCGAGGCGATATCTCCTCCCGAAGCGCAGGCGGCGCAGGCGGCGCAGGCGCCGTCGGAGGTGGATGCCGCGGCATCCGGCCCCCTCGACGCCGACCAGGTCGCCGCCATCGCGAAGGGGTACACGTTCGAGGGGCTCACGCTCGACCTCGGCGCGCTGATGAACACCGAGCCGGTGGCCTCGGCGCAGATCCGGATCCCGCTCGCGATGATGAACCGCCACGGCCTGGTCGCCGGTGCCACCGGCACGGGCAAGACGCGCACCCTCCAGGGGCTCGCCGAGCAGCTCGCCGCGAAGGGCGTGCCCGTCTTCGCGGCCGACATGAAGGGCGACCTGTCCGGTGTCGCGACCCCGGGCGAGCCCAGCGACAAGCTGCGCGCCCGGACGGCGGCGATCGGGCAGGAGTGGGCGCCCGCGGCATCCGTGACCGAGTACTTCGCCCTCGGCGGCGTGGGCATGGGCGTGCCGGTGCGCGCCACCGTCTCCGGGTTCGGCCCGCTGTTGCTGAGCAAAGTGCTCGGCCTGAACGAGACCCAGGAGTCGAGCATCGGCCTCGTCTTCCACTACGCCGACGCCAACGGGCTCGCCCTCGTCGACCTGTCCGATCTGCGGGCGGTGCTCACGTGGCTCACGAGCGACGAGGGCAAGGTCGAGCTGAAGGAGCTGGGCGGCCTGTCGGCGGCGACGGCGGGCGTCATCCTCCGCAAGCTCATCACCTTCGCCGACGACGGCGCCGACGTCTTCTTCGGCGAGCCGGAGTTCGACGTCCGCGATTTCCTGCGTACGGCGCCCGACGGTCGCGGCGTGATCTCGCTGCTGGAGGTGCCGGGCGTCGCCGACAAGCCCGCGCTGTTCTCGACGTTCCTCATGTACCTGCTGGCGGAGCTGTTCGAGATCCTCCCCGAGGTGGGAGATCTCGACAAGCCGAAGCTCGTGTTCTTCTTCGACGAGGCGCACCTGCTCTTCCGCGACGCGTCGAAGGCGTTCCTCGCGGCCATCACGCAGACGGTGCGGCTCATCCGCTCCAAGGGCGTCGGCGTGTTCTTCGTCACCCAGACGCCCAAGGACGTGCCGTCGGACGTCCTCGGCCAGCTCGGCTCCCGCGTGCAGCATGCGCTGCGCGCCTTCACGCCCGACGATGCGAAGGCGCTGCGGGCCACGGTCGGCACCTACCCGAAGAGCGGGTACGACCTCGAGCGCGTGCTGCAGGAGCTCGGCACGGGCGAGGCGATCGTGACCGTCATGAGCGAGAAGGGGGCGCCGACCCCCGTCGCCTGGACACGGCTGCGCGCGCCGCAGGGGCTCATGTCGCCCACGCCCGTCCCCGACATCGAGCGCGCGGTGCACGCGTCGCCCCTGCTCGCGCAGTACGGGACGCCCATCGACCGGGAGTCCGCACGCGAGATCCTGACCGCGAAGATGAACGCGGCCGCGGAGGCGGATGCCGCCGCAGAGAGAGCCGCCGCGCAAGCCGCCGCGGAGGCCGCCCAGGCCAAGGCGGATGCCGCCGCCGCGCGCGAGCGGCAGAAGGAGTACGACCGCATCCTGCGCTCCACCGGCGGCACGGGCGCCTCGCGCACGTCGCGCACCTCGCGGGCCGCGCAGAAGTCCCCGCTGGAACAGGTCCTGAACGCGAAGTCCACCCAGACCATCCTGACCTCGGTCATCCGCGGCATCTTCGGCACCGGCCGCCGCTAGCCCTTCGCGAGCCGCTACCTGCCGGCCGAGCCGCTACGCGCCGGCCCGCCCGCGCGGTGGCGGCTCGGCCGCGTCATGGCGGCTCGGGGGAAGGCGGGCGAAGAAGCCCTGCGGGCCGTGCCGCGCGCCGACGGCAGCGCGCCGCGCGCCCTCGTGCTCGGCGCCACCGGCTACATCGGCGGCCGGCTCGTGCCGCGGCTGATCGCGGCCGGGTACCGCGTGCGGGTCCTCGCGCGCGATCCCGCCCGCCTCGCGGCGTTCGACTGGGGGGACGAGGTCGAGGTCGTCGCCGGTGCGGCGGTCGATCGCCCCGCGCTCGCCCGGGCCTGCGACGACGTCGACGTGCTCTTCTACCTCATCCACTCGATGTCGGCGGGCGCGGGGTTCGAGGAGGCCGACCTCGCCGCCGCCCGGGCCGTCGCCACCGCGGCGGCCGCGGCATCCGTGGGCCGGATCGTCTACCTGGGCGGCCTGCACCCCGACGGGGTGCCCCTGAGCCCGCACCTGCGCTCGCGGGTCGAGGTGGGCGACGTGTTCCTGCGCAGCGGAGTGCCGACGCTCGTGCTGCAGGCCGGGGTCGTCATCGGCTCGGGGTCCGCATCGTTCGAGATGATCCGCCACCTCACCGAGGTGCTGCCCTACATGCCCGCGCCGAAGTGGGTGCGCAACTTCATCCAGCCGATCGCGGTGCGCGACGTCATGTACTACCTCCTGGGCGCGGCGCGGGTCGCCCCCGAGGTCAACCGCGCGGTCGACATCGGCGGTCCCGACGTGCTGCGCTACGGGCAGATGATGAACGGCTACGCGGTCGAAGCCGGGCTCCCGCAACGCCCGATCGCCCCGCTGCCGGTGCTCACCCCGGGTCTCGCCTCGCACTGGGTCAACGTCGTCACGCCCGTGCCGCGCTCGATCGCGCGCCCGCTCATCGCCTCGCTGCAGAACGAGTGCGTCATGGACGATCACGACATCGACGCGATCATCCCGCCGCCGGAGGGCGGCCTCACCCCGTACCGCCGCGCCGTCGCACTCGCCCTCGGTCGCGTCGCGGCCGACAGCGTCGAGACGAGCTGGCAGGATGCCGAGGTCAGCGGGGTCCCGTCGGATCCGCTGCCGTCCGACCCGGAGTGGGCGGGGCGCACGGTCTACACCGACGTGCGCACGGCGGCCACCACCGCGGCGCCGGAGCGGCTCTGGGACGTCATCGAGGGCATCGGCGGGGAGAACGGCTGGTACTCGGCGCCCCTGCTGTGGGCGCTGCGGGGGTGGATGGACCGCCTCGTCGGGGGCGTCGGCCTCGTCCGGGGTCGCCGCAACCGTACGCGCGTCGCGGTCGGCGACGTGATCGACTTCTGGCGGGTCGAGAAGGTGGAGCCCGGGCGGCTGCTGCGCCTGCGTGCCGAGATGAAGGTGCCCGGGCTGGCCTGGCTCGACCTCGGCTGCGAGCCGGGCGCGGACGGCGGCGCGGTGTACCGTCAGCGCGCGGTCTTCTTCCCGTCGGGGCTGTCGGGGCGGCTGTACTGGCTGGCCGTGCTGCCGTTCCACGGGTTCATCTTCCGCGGGATGGCCAACCGGATCACCGCGGCCGCCGAGGCCGCGCAGCCGGCGGCATAGAATCGCGGGATGCCGCACCTGCGACCGTTCCGCGCCGGCGACGAGGCCGCGCTCGCCGAGGTCTGCCTGCGGACCGCGGATGCCGGCGCGGACGGCACCGGCATCCTGGACGACGACGACATCTGGGGCGCCGTCTTCGTGCTGCCGTACGCGGCTCGCCATCCCGACCTCGCCTTCGTCGTGGAGACCGACGACGGCCGCGTGGCCGGCTACATCGTCGGCATCGATGACACCGACGCCTTCGAGGAATGGTTCCGCTCCGACTGGTGGCCGCGGATCGGCTCGCGCTGGCCGCGGCGCGCCGCGGGTGGCGAGGAGGGGGAGGGCACCCGGCAGGATGCCGTCCTGGCGTATGCCGACAGCCGACGCCCCGGCGCGGAACCGTACGCCGCCACCCATCCGGCGCACCTGCACATCGACCTCCTGCCCGAGCTGCAGGGGCAGGGATGGGGACGGCGGCTCATCGCCGCGCTCGTCGACGCGCTGCGCGCCCGCGGCGCCGCGGGCCTGCACCTCGTCGCCGCGGGCGGCAACGCCGGCGCGATCGCGTTCTACGAGCGCATCGGCTTCTCGCGTCTGGACGGCCCGACCGACGTCGCCGCGTTCGGCCTCGTGCTGTGACATCGGCTCGTCCGCCCGCGCGCCGCGGGAGGGCGGGGCGTAGGCTGGCGGCGTGTCGATGCCTGCCGCTGTGATCACCGTGTCCGACCGGAGCGCGGCGGGGGCGCGCGACGACGTGAGCGGCCCGGTCGCCGTGCGCGTGCTGCGCGAGGCGGGCTTCGCGTGCGCCGACGCGCGCGTGGTGGCCGACGGCGCCGACAGCGTCGAGGCCGCGCTGCGGGAGGCGATCGCCGCCGGCGCCCGCCTCGTCGTCACGACCGGCGGCACCGGCGTGGCGCGGCGCGACCGGACCCCCGAGGGCACGGCTCGCGTGATCGATCGGGAGCTCCCCGGCATCGCCGAAGAGCTGCGCCGCCGGTCGGTCGCCGAGAAGCCCGCGGGGATGCTGTCGCGCGGGCTCGCCGGCGTCGCCGGCACCGCCCTCATCGTCAATCTGCCCGGCTCTCCCGCCGCCGTGGCATCCGGGATGCCGGTGATCCTCTCGATCGCGGACCACGTCCGCCACCAGCTCGACGGAGGCGACCACTGATGGCCGTGCGCATCGCCCGCATCACCGACGAACCGCTCGATCTCGCCGTCCACATCGCCGCGGTCGAGGATGCCGCCGCCGGCGCCGTGGCCAGCTTCATCGGCACGGTGCGCGACCACGACCCCGACGCGCGCGGGGCGGTCGTCGCGCTCGAATACTCGGCCCATCCCGACGCCGAGGCGACGCTGCACGACATCGCGGTCACCGCGGTCGGCGACCGCCGCGCGATCGTGGCGGTGAGCCACCGCATCGGACGGCTCGAGGTCGGCGACATCGCGGTCGCGATCGCCGTGGCCACACCGCACCGCGCGGAGGCGTTCGAGGTGTGCCGGGAGATCATCGAGGCGATCAAGCGCGAGCTGCCGGTGTGGAAGCGTCAGCTGGCCGACGACGGGTCGGCGGCGTGGAAGGGGCTCGGCGGCTGAACGTGACGGTGCCCCGGGGTTCCGCGACCCGCGCTCAGCCTCCGGCGAAGGGCGGGAGCACGTCGATCAGGGTGTCGTCGCCGAGCGCGGCGTCGCCGTCGGTGCGCCGCCCGTCGACGAGCACGGCGCAGCGCGGCAGGATGCGCCCGAGGCCGGGGTACTCCGCCGCCCACGCGGCGCGCAGGGCCTCGAGGTCGTGCTCGCCGCGGACCTCCTCGTCGCGCCCCGCGAACTCGGCGGCGGCGGCGAAGTAACGCACCCTCGCCATCAGGCCTCCCGCGTCCAGTCGCCCGACTTGCCGCCGGTCTTCGCGATCAGACGCACGTTCTCGATGGCGGTCGCCTTGTCCATGCCCTTGACCATGTCGACGATCGCGAGGGCGGCGACGGCGACGGCCGTCAGCGCCTCCATCTCGACGCCGGTGCGGTCGGCCGTCCGCACGGTCGCGGTGACCTCGACGCCCTCGTCCGTGACGATCGCATCGACGACGGCGCCGTGCACGCCGATGACGTGGGCGAGCGGCAGCAGCTCGGGCGTGCGCTTGGCCGCCTGGATGCCGGCGATGCGCGCGACGGCCAGCACGTCGCCCTTGGGGACGGAGCCGTCGCGGAGGGCGGCGACGACCGGCGCGGCGCAGCGGACGAATCCGCGGGCGGTCGCGGCACGCACCGTCGGCTGCTTCTCGGTCACATCGACCATTCGCGCGTGACCGGCGGCATCCAGATGGGTGAAGCTCATGCGTCCCATCCTTCCAGCAGCATGACGGCGACCGGGTCGCCGGTGCGCACCTCGACGACCTCGGCGGGAACGACCGCGAGGGCGCGGGCGCGGCCGAGTCCGCCGGCGAGATGCGACCCGGAGCCGCCCGCCGTCGCCGGGCGGACGGTCCACGAGCCGTCACGGTCGGTGTCGACGACCGCGGGCAGGTAGTGCCGGCGTCCCTCCGGCGTGCGCCAGGGGGCTCCGGCGGGCAGCTGCAGGATCGGCCGGTGGATCGCGCGGCGACCCTGCAGCGCCAGCAGCGCCGGCCGGACGAAGACCTCGAACGACACCGCCGCGCTGACGGGGTTACCCGGCAACCCGAACAGCAGGGCCGCGCCGGCCGGTGTCGGCAGCGTGCCGAAGCCCTGGGGCTTGCCGGGCTGCATGGCGATGCGGCTGAACGTCATCGCGCCGGACAGCTCGGCGCGCACGACCTCGAACGCGCCGGCACTGACGCCGCCCGAGAAGACGACGGCGTCGACGGATGCCGCACGCGCCGCCGACACCGCGTCGCGCAGTGCGGCGCCCTCGTCGTCGACGCTGAGTCGCGCGACGACCTCCGCGCCGGCCGCGGCGGCGAGGCCCGCGAGCAGGACGCCGTTGGACTCGGGGATCTGACCGCGGCGCAGGGGCGTCCCGGCGGGGGCCAGCTCGCTGCCGGTGGACACGATCGCGACGCGGGGGCGGGCCGACACGAACGCCGCCGTCACCCCGGCCGCGGTCGCGGCGGCGATCTGCAACGGCCCGAGGACGGTGCCCTCCTCCAGGAGGATGTCGCCGGCGTGCACGTCGTCGCCGGCACGGCGGACGAAGACGCCCGGGCGGGCGGGTGCGCGCAGCACCCGGGCGGTGTGCAGCGAGTCCGCCAGGCCGCCGGCGGTGTCCTCGAAGGGGACGATGGCGTCGGCATCCGCCGGCACGGGGGAGCCGGTCATGATGCGCGCGGCCTCGCCCGCACCCAGACGGGGGTCGTCGCTGGTGCCGGCCGGCAGATCGGCGACGACGCGGAGCACGGCGGGGGCGTCGCCGGTCGCGGCGGCGACGTCGGCGAAACGCACCGCGAAGCCGTCCATCGCCGAGTTGTCGAAGACGGGGATGTCGAGGGCTGCCCGCAGCGGCGCGCGCAGCGTGCGGCCCGCCGCCTCCTCCAGCGCCACGGTGGCAGCCGCGAGCGGCCGCACCGCGGCGAGCACATCGCCGAGCTGCTCCTCGACGGTCCGCAGCACCGGCGGCGTCGTGTCGGCGGCGCTCATGCCTGCTGCCAGGCGGCGAGACCACCGACGAGGATGTCGGCCTCGACCCCGCGGGCGCGGAGGACCTCGGCGGCGTGGCGGGCGCGCACGCCGTGGGCGCAGATGACCACGACACGATCGTCCTCGACGCGGTCCGGGTCATCGAGCAGGTCACCGAGGGGGATCAGGACCGACCCCGCCACGATGCCGCCCTGGGTCTCCCACGGCTCCCGCACGTCGAGGAGGGTGGCCCCGGCATCCTGTGCGGAGAGCATCTCGGATGCCGTCAGCTCACGGATCCCGTCCGTCGCGGGCGCCGGCGGCACGGGCGCGGAGGTGCGCTCCGCCGCCGCGTGCAGGGCGACCTCGGTCTGGGTGGCGCGAAGGGCGTCGATGACGAGCACGCGACCCAGCAGCGGCTCGCCGACGCCCACGACGAGCTTGATCGCCTCGGTCGCGAGGATGCCGCCGACCTGCAGGCACAGCGCGCCCAGCACGCCCACCTCGGCGCAGGTGGGCGGCTCGCCCGCGGCGTCGGCGGGGTGCAGGTCCGACAGGCGGACGGCCTCCGTCCCCGCGGGCGGTGCGCTCCAGAAGACGGTCACCTGGGCGTGGAACTCCTGCACCACGCCCCAGACGAGCGGGATGCCGCGGGCCTCGCAGGCCGCCGCGACCGCGGTGCGCGTGGCGAACGTGTCGCTGCCGTCCACGACGAGGTCGACGTCGGCGAGCAGGCGCTCGGCGTTGTCGGCGGTCAGGCGCTCCCGCACCGCCGTGACGACGGTCTCGGGCGAGAGGTCCGCGGCCACCCGCACGGCCGAGTCGGTCTTGGGGGCGCCGATGTCGGCGTGGCGGTGCAGGAGCTGTCGCTGCAGGTTGGTCTGATCCACGTCGTCGTCGTCGATCACGGTGAGACCACCGACCCCGGCTGCCGCGAGGGCCATGATCACGGGGGAGCCGAGTCCGCCCGCGCCGACGACGGCGATGCGCGCGGCGGCGAGGCGGCGCTGACCGAGATCGCCGATGCCGGTGAGGACGAGGTGGCGCTGCGTGCGCGCGCGCTCGGCCGCGGTCAGCGCGGGGACAGGGTCGACGAGGGGAGCGAGGGGCACGGTGTCAGCGTAAACCGCGGCATCGACGGCGGGGCCGGTACGGGTGTCACGGACCCGGCGATTTCCGCGGATGCGGGGAGCACGCGTCACTTTCTCCGCAGATGAGCGATATCGTCGCCGTATGCGCTCGTATCGCATCACCGAAGCCGCCCGTCTGCTGGGCGTGAGCGACGACACCGTGCGTCGCTGGATCGACCACGGCGTCCTGCCGACGACGGGCGAGTCGCCCGCGCGCGTGCCGGGCGACGCGCTCGCCGCGCGGGCCGTGGAGACCGCCCGCGCCGCCGCGGATCCCGGCGACGCGCTCTCGAGCGCGCGCAACCGCTTCGTGGGCCTGGTCACCCGGGTGCAGATGGACGGGGTCATGGCGCAGGTCGACATCCAGTCCGGGCCGCACCGCGTCGTGTCGCTCATGTCGGCCGAGGCCGTGCGTGACCTGGGCCTCGAAGCCGGTGCGCTCGCCGTCGCGATCGTCAAAGCCACGAACGTCATCGTCGAAACCCCCCAGGAGCACTGATGCGCACGCGACGCGGTCCCGCCCTCGCCCTCCTCGCCGCGGCGGCCCTCGCGCTGGCCGGATGCGGCGCCGGCGGTGCGGCCACGGATGCTGCGCCGGCGGCGACCGCCCCGGCATCCGCGTCGGCCGACGCGCTGTCGGGCGAGCTCACGGTCTTCGCGGCGGCGTCGCTGAAGGCCGCGTTCACCCAGCTCGCCGAGGCGTTCGAAGCCGCCCATCCCGGCGTGAGCATCCGGCCGATCAGCTACGACGGATCGTCCACTCTCGCCACCCAGCTCGTCGAGGGGGCGGCGGCGGACGTCTTCGCCTCGGCCGATCAGAAGAACATGCAGAAGGTCGTCGACGCCGGGCTCGCGGCGGCGCCGCAGCCGTTCGCGACGAACGTGCTGACGCTGGTCGTGCCGAAGGGCAACCCGGGCGGCGTGACGGGGCTGGCCGATCTCGCGACGCCCGACCTGTCGGTCGTGCTGTGCGCCGCCGAGGTGCCGTGCGGCGCCGCATCCGCCACTCTGCTGGCCGACGCGGGCGTCACCGCGTCCGTCGACAGCTACGAGCAGAACGTGACGGCGGTGCTGACCAAGGTCGCCAGCGGCGAGGCCGATGCCGGTCTCGTGTACGTCACCGACGCGAAGACCACGACCGACGTCCAGACCGTGACGACCGCGGGGGCCGACGCCGTCGTCAACACGTATCCGATCGTCGCCCTCGCCGGCGCCGCGAACCCGGCGGCGGCCGAGGCGTTCGTCGCCTTCGTACTGTCCGACGAGGGCCGCGCGGTGCTCGCCGGGCTCGGCTTCGGACAGCCGCGATGATCGCCGGGCAGCCGCGATGATCGCCGGGCAGCGCGCATCGCGCGGGTTCGTGCCGCAGGTGCTGCTCGTGCCGGCCGTTGTCGGGGTCGCCTTCCTCGTGCTTCCGCTGACCGCGCTCGTCGGTCGCGTCGATCCGTCCACGCTGTGGGCGGACGTCACCTCGCCTGCCGCCGTGTCGGCGCTCGGCCTCTCGCTCGGAACGGGTGCCGTGGCGACGGCGGCGTGCGTCGTGCTGGGCGTGCCGCTTGCGCTCGTGATCGCCCGGTCGGGGCCGCGGCTGGCGGGAGTGCTGCGCGCGGTCGTGACGGTTCCGCTCGTGCTCCCGCCGATGGTCGGCGGCGTCGCGCTGCTGTTCCTCCTCGGCCGCAACGGCTGGCTGGGACAGCTGCTCGCGGGGGCGGGGCTGCGCATCCCGTTCACGACGACCGCGGTCGTGATCGCGCAGACGTTCGTCGCGCTCCCGTTCCTCGTGCTGGCGCTCGAGGGAGCCCTGCGCGCGACCGGTGTGGGCTACGAGCATGCCGCGGCGGCGCTGGGGGCGGGACGGTGGCGGATCCTCTGGCGGATCACGCTGCCCCTGGCCGCGCCCGGCCTGCTCGCCGGGGTCGTGCTGTGCTTCGCGCGGGCCATCGGGGAGTTCGGGGCCACGGCGCTGTTCGCGGGCAACGCGCCGGGCGTGACGCAGACGATGCCGCTCGCGATCTACACCGCCTTCAACGGTGCGGGTGTCTCGCAGGGCACCGCCGTCGCCCTGTCGTTGCTGCTGCTGGTGACGGCGGTGGGCGTGCTGCTTCTCGTCCGGGCCTGGCGGCCGATGCCGGGGGCGGGACGGTGACCGTGGCCGCGCTCGACGCGTACGTCGTCGTCCGCCGCGACGCGTTCGTGCTGGATGCCGAGATCTCCGCGGCCGCGGGGGAGATCGTCGCCGTCATGGGACCGAGCGGCGCGGGCAAGTCGACGCTGCTGGATGTCGTGTCGGGACTGATGCGCGCGAGCGCCGGCGAGGTGCGCGTCGGAGGCGAGGTCGTCTCGTCGCCCGCGGTGCAGGTGGCGCCGCAGCGGCGGGGTGTCGTGCTGCTCGGCCAGGATCCGCGCCTGTTCCCGCATCTGTCCGCGCGCGACAACGTCGCGTTCGGGCTGCGCGTCTCCGACGATGCCGGGAGGGCGGCTGCCCGGGTCGCGCGCCGCGCGCAGGCGCAGCGCTGGCTCGAGAACGTCGGGCTTCCGGGTGTCGGCCACCGCCGGCCCGCGGAGCTCTCCGGCGGCCAGCAGCAGCGGGTGGCCCTCGCCCGCGCCCTCGCGACCGCGCCGCGGCTGCTCCTGCTCGACGAGCCCTTCACCGCGCTCGACCCGGTGACGGTCGCCGATATCCGCCGTGTGCTCGCCGCGCATCTGCGCGCTTCCGGCACGACGACGCTGTTCGTGACGCATGACGTCGTGGATGCCGTCACCCTCGCCGACCGCCTCGTCGTGATCGAGGACGGCCGGGTGTCGCAGCAGGGACCCGCCCGCGAGGTGCTCACGACGCCCGCGACGGACTTCGTCGCGGCGCTCGGCGGGGTCAACCGCGTGCCGGGTCGGGTGCAGGCGGGGGTGTGGACGGCCGGTGCGGTGCGCCTTCCCGCGCCCGGCCTCTCCGACGGCGACGCCGTGGCGCTGATCCCGACCGGCGCGGTCCGGGTGCGGTCCGCGCGGGGGGCTGGGGAGAGGGATTCGGCTGACGCGGCGGCCGTGGGCGCCTCGGCATCCGGCATCCGCTGGAGCGCCAGGGTGGTGCGGATCGAGGCGACCGCCGCGGGTGTCCGCCTGCACACCCGCGAGCCCGCCGTCGTCTGCGAGCTCGCGATCGCCGAGTTCGCCGCCGCCGACGTCGCCGAGGGTGACGAGGTGCGCCTGTCGATCGTCGCGACCGACGTGCGGGTCGCCGCCCGGTGATCTCAGCAGCTCGAAGGCGTTCCGGTACGCGGAGGCGCCGACGTGTGCGCGCCGGGGTTCTCTCCCACGGTGTTTGTGGCTTTTGCGTGATCGTCTCCTGATACGGCACGCTGATCCCACGAGGGAGGGGCGCGCCGATGATGCCATATGACTCGCGGCGGGTGCGTCGTCGGCTGCTCGAGCGGAGCGCACCCCCTTTCACGATCCGGCTCGGCGCAGCGGTCGGGGCTGGACTCGTGTTCGTCGTGGTGGCGGTGATCGTCGCGCAGTGGCATTGGGCTGTGTTGGCTTTCGGTGTCCTCGCCGCCGCGGCGACCGCAGAGTTCATGCGTTCGATGCAAGACCGGATCAGTCTCTGGCCGCTGTGGGGCTGGTGGTTGGCAACGACCTTCGTTGTTCCATTGGTGCTGTTGCTGTTCGCGAAGTCGGCGATTCCCGCAGAGGTCGGCATGAAGCTGATGCTCTTAGCGAGCTGGGCGACGTTCGGCCTTGCGAGTTCGAGGACGCTGGAGCGACTCGTCATGAGGCGCCTGCCCAAGAATGCGCGCCTCGATTGGATCGCCGCGGCGGCTTCGGTTGTCCTCGGTGCGCTCGGCGGGTTGGCAGTTCCGCTGGCCGCCATAGATCTCGTTGCAGCGCCGCGGTCGGTCGAGGCGTACGCAGTCGCGGTGACGTGCAATGGCGTGCGGGTGCCTGCCGTCGGGATTTCTCCGACGGTGTACGTCGATTCGCGCCCCAGTGAGACATTCGTGGCCGACGCGCAGGGTCGGGTCCAGTATGAGTTGCCGGTCTACTGGGACACCTACCGGATGGATCTTCCGAACGCGGACAACAGCGGGATTGCTCGAACGGAGCACTGGAAGCAGGGGCTCGAGGGGGTTTACCCCGAAGTCCTCAGCACTCTTCTGTCGTTCGGGCTCGTGCGCGACTCTCTCGACTACGTAGAAGGGGGCTGGGAGGTTACTCAGCGGAACTGCGATCTCGCGCCCTGACAACGCTGTTCAGGCGCGTGGCAAAGCGGCCGTCGTCGATCCACTCTCACGGCTCAGCCGTCCGCAGACTCCCGTCTGTCCGATCGGGTGGTGTCGGAGGATGTGTCGTCGGTACTCATCCCCGCTGACGCTTCCCGTGCGTGGTGCTCAGAACGGTGGTGGGTCGTCGGTGTGCGGGACGAATCGGACGCGGCTGGGTGGGTGGTCTTCGTAGTGGCGTCCGGCCGGTGAAGTCCACTGGAGGGTTCCGCCGCCGAGGTGTCGGACCCGCCAGGCGGTGTGGTGCTTCACGGTGTGGTGGCGGCGGCACAGGTGTGCGAGGTTGTCGG
>NZ_JBXAFF010000057.1:0-15750 GCF_058792815.1 Microbacterium sp. MPR-TSA4 | reverse complement strand
ACAGGCCTTGCAGTTGCGTCAGGGGGATGCCGCGGCGCGGGGCGCTTCGACTCGCTGCGCTCGCTCAACGACCGGGCGTGAAGGCGGCACGGGCGACCGGGCCCAGCGCGACCGAACTGCAAGGGAACCGACGCAACACGCCGTGACCACGGCATCCACGCCGGTGTGTCGCCCGACAAGCCTTGCAGATGGGTCAGGGGGATGCCACGGGACGGGGCGTTTCGACTCGCTGCGCTCGCTCAACGACCGGGCAGTGGGGGCGCGGTCGACCGGGCCCAGCGTGACCGAACTGCAAGGGATCCGACGCGACACGCCGGGACCACGGCATCCACGCCGGTGTGTCGCCCGACAGGCCTTGCAGTTGCGTCGGGGGGATGCCGCGGCGCGGGGCGCTTCGACTCGCTGCGCTCGCTCAACGACCGGGCAGTGGGGGCGACGCGGTCGACCGGGCCCAGCACGACCGAACTGCAAGGGATCCGGCGCAACACGCCGTGACCACGGCATCCGCGCCGGCGTGTCGCCCGACAGACCTTGCAGATGCGTCGGTGGGATGCCACGGCGCGGGGCGCTTCGACCCGCTGCGCTCGCCCAACGACCGGGCGTGAGGGCGGCGCGGGCGACCGGGCCCAGCACGACCGGACTGCAAGGGATCCGACGCGACACGCCGGGACCACGACATCCACGCCGGTGTGTCGCCCGACAGGCCTTGCAGTTGCGTCAGGGGGATGCCGCGGGGCGGGGCGTTTCGACTCGCTGCGCTCGCTCAACGACCGGGCGTGAGGGCGGCGCGGGCGACCGGGCCCAGCACGGCCGGACTGCAAGGGATCCGGCGCAACACGCCGGGACCACGGCATCCGCGCCGGCGTGTCGCCTGACAGGCCTTGCAGTTGCGTCAAGCGGGATGCCGCGGGGCAAGGTCAGCCGACGGCGGTGCCGAACAGCGTGCCGACGAGGAAGGTCGCCCCGAGCGCGAGCGCCCCGCCGATCACCGTGCGCATGATGGCGCGACCGCGGTTGGCCCCGCCGAGCCAGGCGGCGAGGTAGCCGGTGACGGCCAGCGCGACGAGCACCGCGATGAAGGTCCAGATGAGGCGCGCCGGGTGCGGCAGCAGCAGGATCGTCGCCATCGGCAGGAGGGCGCCGACGGTGAACGCGATCGCCGACGCGAGGGCCGCGTGCCAGGGGCTGACGACGTCGTCCTGATCGATGTTGAGCTCGGCCGAGAGGTGCGCTGACAGCGCATCGCGCTCGGTGAGCTCGGTCGCGACGCGCGTCGCCGTCTCCTCGCTCAGTCCCTGCGCCCGGTACAGCCCGACGAGTTCGACGAACTCGGCTTCGGGATCGTCGGCGAGCTCCTTGCGCTCCTTCTCGATGAGCGCGCGCTCGGTGTCGCGCTGGCTGGACACCGAGACGTACTCGCCCAGCGCCATCGAGATCGCGCCGCCGACGAGCGCGGCCGATCCGGCCAGCAGCACGGGCATGACCTCCGACGTCGCACCGGCGACACCAACCACGACCGCGGCCGTCGACACGATGCCGTCGTTCGCGCCCAGCACCCCGGCGCGCAGCCAGTTGAGTCGCTGCGCGATGCCGGTGCGGTGCGGCTCGTCGGGGTGGGAGGAGTCCATCTCGCTCATACCGTCACCGTAGGCCGACCGCTGCGGGTCCGCCAGCAAGGCAAGCCCAAGCGAACTCGCCACCCCGGCCGTTGAGCGGGCGCAGCGCGTCGAAACGCGCCGTCAGGCGAGCGGATGCTCGTGCAGCGCCGACGAGAGGCTCGTCCCGTTGACGTCGAGGTACAGCTGGCCCTCGGTCACCGAGAGGGTGACGGCGTTGCGCCGCTCGACGGCGGCGGCCGCGGCATCCACGAACCCGGGGTCGAACGTGCGCAGCACGATGGCGTCGGCGCGGTGGATCTTCTTGCCCGCCCACAGGGGCAGGAGTTTCGCCGGGTCGCGGTGGCTGTAGACGACGGTGCGGTCGGCGAGCTTGCTGCCGCGGTGCAGCCGGTCGGCGTCGGGGGCGCCCACCTCGATCCAGGCGGTGATCGATCCGGTGGCGTCGCGCACGAGCACGGCGGGCTCGTCGGTGGCCGACACGCCCTCGGTGAACGCGATGCCCTCCACGTACTCGAGGCAGTACGCGAGGAGACGGGTGACCATGAAGGCGTCGGTCTCGGACGGATGCCGCGCCATGCGCAGCGACAACTCCTCGTAGACGCCGCGGTCGACATCCGCCACCTGGACATCGAAGGTATGCATCACCGCGCCGGTCGCCATCCCTCCAGCCTAGGCGGCCGACCGCCGCGACGCCGCCGTTATCCTGGTCGCAGCCAGGAGGAGAGAACCCATGCCGATCACGGATGCCGCGGCGCGCACCGAGGCGATCGCCGACTACCGCATCGTCGGTGCTCCGGCGGAGCCGAACCTCGAGGGCCTGGCTCGCCTCGCGACGACCCTGTGCCGCGTGAGCGGTGCGGCCGTCAACATCATCGACGACCGGTACCAGTACCAGGTGGCCACGTCGGGGGTGGAGGGGGCGATCTGCGATCGCGAGGACTCGATGTGCGCGGTCGTGCTGCCCGACGCCCGGCACGTCTTCGTCAGCGACGCGCGCGCGGACGAGCGCTTCGCGGCGAACCCGTTCGTCACCGGCGAGCGCGGTCGCGTGCGCTTCTACGCCTCCAGCCCTCTCATCACCCCCGCGGGCGTCGCGATCGGCACGCTGTGCGTCTTCGACGACACGACCGGCACCCTGACGGCGGAGCAGAGCGCCGCGCTGGACCTCCTCGCCGGGCAGGCCGTGGAGGTGCTCGAGCTCCGCCGGCTCACGCACGAGCTGGAGCGCTCGAACGATCAGCTCGCGCACTTCGCCGGCCAGATCAGCCACGACCTGCGCAACCCCCTCACCGCGCTCATGGGCCAGCTCGACCTCGCTCTCGACGGGTTGGACGACGGCGACGGCTCACGGACGGTGCGGGCGCTGGGGCGGGCGGATGCCGCGGCATCCCGCATGGGCACGATGATCACCGAACTGCTGGCGTACGCGCGCGTGGGCGGGGCGGAGGCCCACCGCGAGCCCGCGGCGCTCGGTGTGATCGTGGAGGGCGTGCTCGCCGACCTGGAGCGGGCGGTGGCCGCGTTCGACGCCGCGATCACCGTGCGCATCGAGCCCGACGACGCGATCGTCTGCGACCCGACGCTCCTCGCCGTGCTGCTGCAGAACCTCCTCGCCAATGCGCTGAAGTTCGCGGCATCCGCCGGGGTCTCCCCCCTCGTCGACCTCGACGCGCAGGTGGGCCCGGCCGGGTGGACGATCACGGTCGACGACAACGGACCGGGCGTGGCCCCCGAGCTGCGCGAGCGCGTGTTCGAGGTCATGGAACGCGGCGACCCGGGAGACGTGCCGGGGCTGGGGCTGGGACTCGCGACCTGCCGGCGCATCGTTCAGGCGCACGGCGGGCGCATCGCGATCGAGGACGGCGCGCGCGGCGGAGCGCGCGTGCGGGTGACGCTGCCGGCGGCGTGAGAGCGCTCGCCCGCCGCATCGGCGCGGGGCTCACTCGGGGTCGATGAGGAAGTTCGTGATGCGGGCGGTGGCCAAGTGGGCGCCGTCCTCGTGCGTGACGACGATCTGATGCGCCGTCGAACGACGCCCCAGATGCAGCGGGGTGGCCGTCGCACGGATGACGCCCTCGCGCGCGCCGCGGTGGTGCGTGATGTTCAGGTCGACACCGACGCACGCCTTGCCGAACGTGGAGGCGTAGACGAGCGCCGCCCACGACCCGACCGCCTCGGCGAGCGCCGCGCTCGCCCCGCCGTGCAGGCGCCCGAGCGACTGCGTGTTGCCCGCCACGGGCATCTCGGCGATCACGGCCGCCACGCTCTGCTCGAGGACGACGATGCCGAGCTTCTCGTCGAGGGCACCCGGGACGATGCGCCAGGGCTCGTACGGACCGGCGCGCAGCGCCGAGGGGTCGGCGGGGCTGCTCACCGCGTCGCCGCCGCATCGGTCGGGCGTCGCTGCAGGCCGTCCCAGGCGATGCGCAGCACGTCGTCGGCGATCGCATCGGGGTCGAGGGGACCGCCCGGCCGGTACCACTCGGTGAGCGAGTTGACCATGCCGAAGACGAGGCGGGTCGCCACGGCGGCGTCGATGTCGGCGGCGATGGCGCCGGCGGCCTGCGCGTCCTCGACGAGGGCCGTGACGCGCTGATCGAACAGGCGGCGGCGCTCCAGCGCCGCGCGCTCGACGTCGCTGTTGCCGCGCACCCGCAGCAGGAGCGTCACCTGGGGGAGCCGGGCGGCGAGCACCCGCACCGCCCCGCGCACGACGGCGCGCAGGGCTTCCATCGGCGGTATGTCCGCGGCCGCGGCCTCGTCGAGCACCGACTCGAGCGCCGTCAGCGCGTCGTCGAGCGCGGTGCTCAGGATCGACTCCTTGGAGTCGACGTGGTGGTAGAGCGCCGATTTGGTGAGGCCGAGCCGTCCGGCGAGATCGGCGACCGACGTGGCGTCGTAGCCCTGCTCGTCGAACAGCTGGACGGCGATCTCCACGACCTGCGCGCGGTCGTACCCCGGCCGCCCTCGGCGCGCAGCCGCCGGCGGGGTGGCCGTCTCCGGCTGCGGCGCGGTCGCGTGCACGGTCATCGCTCCAGTCTGGCACTGCGCCGATCGGGTCCGGCGGCGCGCGTCCCCGCATCCGGCGGCGGCGGGTTGCCCCGGCGTCGGGACCTCTGTCATTATTACTGAACGATCATTCGGTAATCAACCCCGATGAGCGGATCCGCCGATGGGGGCGGACGAGAGGATGACGATGTCCGAGGCCTACCTGATCGGCGGCATCCGCACCCCCGTCGGCCGTCACGGCGGAGCCCTCGCCGACGTACGGCCCGACGACCTCGCCGCCCTCGTGGTGCGCGCCGCCGTGGACCGCGCCGGCATCGCGGCCGACGCGGTCGACGAGGTGGTGCTCGGGGCGGCGAACCAGGCGGGCGAAGACAACAGGAACGTCGCCCGCATGGCGGTGCTGCTCGCGGGGCTGCCCGACGAGATCCCGGGTCTGACGGTGAACCGACTGTGCGCCTCCGGCATGTCGGCCATCGCGATCGCCGCCAACGCCGTCCGCGCCGGCGAGGCCGACGTGATCGTCGCCGGCGGCGTGGAGTCCATGACCCGCGCGCCCTGGGTGCAGGCCAAGCCGTCGCGTCCGTGGGCCGCGCCCGGCGAGACGCACGACACCTCGATCGGCTGGCGGTTCGTGAACCCCGCCCTCGCGCGGCGCGAGAAGGCCACCCTGTCGATGCCCGAGACGGCGGAGGAGGTGGCCCGGCTCGAGGGCATCACCCGGGCGGATGCCGACGCATTCGCGCTCCGCAGCCACCGGCTCGCGATCGCGGCGATCGACGCGGGACGATTCCGCGACGAGATCGTGCCGGTGCCCACCCGCGGCGGCGCCGTCGACACCGACGAGGGACCGCGCCGGGACACCTCCGCGGAGGCGCTGGCGGCCCTGCGCCCGGTCGTGACCGGCGGCGCGGTGGTCACCGCGGGAAACTCCAGCGCGCTCAACGACGGTGCCGCCGCCATCGTGGTGGCCAGCGCCGACGCGGTCGCCCGTCACGGTCTGCGGCCGCGGGCGCGGATCGTGGCGCACGCGGCGGCGGCGCTGGCGCCCGAGATCATGGGCCTCGGGCCCGTCCCGGCATCCGAGAAGGCCCTCCGCCGGGCGGGCCTGGACGTGTCCGACATGGGAGCCGTCGAGCTCAACGAGGCCTTCGCCGCGCAGTCACTGGCCGTGATCCGCCGCCTCGGGCTGCGCCCGGAGTCGGTGAACGCGGACGGCGGCGCGATCGCCCTCGGACATCCGCTGGGATCGAGCGGCGCGCGCCTGGTCGTCACCCTGCTGGGACGGCTCGAGCGGGAGCGGTCCCGCTACGGGCTCGCCACGATGTGCGTCGGCGTCGGCCAGGGCACCGCGATGATCGTCGAGCGCGTCGCCGACGGGGCGAGCACCCGATGACCGAGCCGAGCGTGCGCATCGAGGAGCGCCCCGACCGGGTGGTGGCGATCCTCGACCGACCGGCGACGCTCAACGCGATCGACCAGGCGATGGTCGACGAGCTGCACGCCCTGTGCGCCCTGCTCGAAGCGCACCCGAAGACGCTCCTGCTCACGGGCGCGGGCGGCGTGTTCGCCTCGGGCGCCGACATCGCACAGCTGCGCGAGCGCACCTCCGCCGATGCCCGCCGCGGCATCAACTCCACGCTGTTCCGCCGGATCCGCGCGCTGCCGATGCCCGTCGTCGCCGCGATCGACGGCTACGCGCTCGGCGGGGGCGCGGAGCTCGCCTACGCGGCCGACGTGCGCATCGCCACGCCGGGGGCACGGTTCGGCAACCCCGAGACGGGACTCGGCATCATCGCCGCCGCCGGCGCGACCTGGCGCCTGCCCGAGATCGTGGGGCACGCACGCGCGAGCGACCTCCTGCTGACCGGTCGGATGATCGACGGCGAGACCGCCCTCGCGTGGGGACTCGTGAGCGCTCTGCATGAGCGGGCGGAACTGCTGGCGGCAGCGCACGCGATCGTCGACCGCATCGCCGCCAACGGCGCACGCGCGACACAGCTGACCAAACAGGCGCTCAGCGCGCCGATCGAGGCCCACCCCGCGATCGAGCTCGAGCTGCAGGCGGAGCTGTTCGACAGCCCCGAGAAGGCGGCGCGCATGACCGCGTTCCTCGAGCGGCGTCGCGACCGCGCACACCGGACGGAGCCGCGCCGGTGAGCGCGCGGGATGCCGAGGCCACGGCCCCCGCCCGCGTGGGCGTGCTGGGCGGTGGACGGATGGGCGCCGGGATCGCGCACGCCTTCGTGCTGGCCGGCAGCCGGGTCGCCGTGGTCGAGCGGGACGAGGCGAGCGCGGAGGCCGCGCGCGGCCGCATCGGTCGGATGCTCGCGGAGTCGACGGCGCGCGGCTCCGCGACGGCGCCGCTGTCCGCGCTCGAGGCACGCGTGCGCGTCGGCCTCGACCCGGCCGCGTTCGACGGCGCCGACCTCGTGGTGGAGGCGGTGCCCGAAGACCGCGACGTCAAGACTGCGGCGCTGGCGCGCATCGCCGCGGTCGTGGGCGCGGCATCCGCGATCGCATCGAACACGTCGTCGATCTCGATCGACGCGCTCGCGACCGCGGTGACGCGGCCGGAGCGTTTCCTGGGCCTGCACTTCTTCAACCCGGTGCCCGCGTCGTCGCTCGTCGAGGTCGTCGCGGGGACGGCGACGACACCGGGGCTCGTCGAGCGTGCCCGCGGCTGGACGCGCGCTCTCGGCAAGACGCCCGTGGTGGTGCGCGACAGTCCGGGCTTCGCCTCGAGCCGCCTCGGCGTCGCCCTGGGACTGGAGGCCATCCGCATGCTCGAGGAGGGGGTGGCCGACGCCGCCGACATCGACGCGGCGATGGAGCTCGGCTACCGGCATCCGATGGGTCCGCTGCGCACGACCGACATCGTCGGCCTCGACGTGCGGCTCGGCATCGCCGAGGAGCTCGAGGCGGCATTCGGCCCGCGGTTCACGCCCCCGGCCCTGCTGCGGCGACTGGTCGCCGAGGGCAACCTCGGCCGCAAGACCGGTCGCGGGTTCTACGAATGGAGCGACGCCCGATGACCGAGATCCTGCCCAGCTACGTGCGCGACGGCTGGTGGTCGCCGACCGACGACAGCGAGACGGCGACGGTGCGCGATTCCTCGACCGGCGCCGAGGTGTGCCGCGTCGGCACGGTCGGCATCGACCTGGCCGGGGCCGTCGCCCACGCCCGCAGCGTCGGACAGGGCACGCTCGGCGCCCTGACCTTCCACCAGCGCGCCCTCCTGCTGAAGCAGTTCGCGATCGCGCTGACGGCGCGCAAGGACGAGCTGTACGCACTCTCGGCGCGCGCGGGCGCCACGGCGCGCGACGCGGCGGCCGACGTCGACGGCGGCATCGGCGTGCTGTTCACCTACGGCTCCAAGGGCCGCCGCGAGCTGCCGAATGCGCGGGTGGTGCTCGACGGGCCCGTCGAGACGCTGTCGGCGGACGGCTCGTTCCTCGGCCGGCACGTGCTCACGCGCCTGCCCGGGGTCGCCGTGCAGATCAACGCGTTCAACTTCCCCGTGTGGGGCGCCCTGGAGAAGTTCGCCCCCGCGTTCCTCGCCGGCATGCCGACGATCGTGAAGCCCGCGACGCCGACCGCCTACCTCGCGGAGGCGTGGGTGCGCATCCTCGTCGCATCCGGGCTCGTCCCCGACGGCACGCTGCAGCTGGTGAGCGGGCCGGTCCCCGGGCTGTTCGACCTGCTCGAGCTGGGCGACACCGTGAGCTTCACGGGCAGCGCCTCGACGGCCTCGCGCCTGCGCGCGCAGGTGCGGCCGGGCGTGCGGTTCACGAGCGAGACCGACTCGATCAACGCCTCCGTGCTGGGGCCGGATGCCGCGCCCGGCACCCCCGAGTTCGACGCGTTCGTCCGCCAGCTCCTGGTCGAGCTCACGACCAAGGCCGGCCAGAAGTGCACGGCGATCCGCCGCGCGATCGTGCCGGCCGGCCGGGAGAACGCGCTCATCGACGCGCTGGCCGCGCGGATCGCCGAGCGCGTCGTCGTCGGCGACCCCCGCGGTCCGGGCGTGACCATGGGACCGCTCGTCTCGCGCGACCAGCGCGACGAGGTGCTGCGCCAGGTCGCGGCGCTGCGCGAGGCCGGCGGGCGCCTGGTCCTCGGCGACGTCGACGAGCCCGCGGTCGTGCACGCCGACGGGACCGTCGCCCCCGCCGCCGAGGGGGCGTTCGTCGCACCGATCGTGCTCGCGTTCGACGCCGCGGATGCCGGGGCCGCGGTGCACGAGGTGGAGGCGTTCGGACCGGTCACGAGCGTGATCGGCTACCGCGACCTCGACGAGGCGGGCGCGCTCGTCGCCCGCGGCGGCGGCTCTCTCGTCACGAGCGTCGCGACGCATGATCCCGCGGTCGCGGCCGCGCTGCTGACGCGCATCGCCGACGTCAACGGGCGCGTGCTCTTCCTCGACCGCGACGACGCCCGCACATCCACGGGTCACGGGGCCCCCGTGCCGCATCTGGTGCACGGCGGGCCGGGTCGCGCCGGCGGGGGCGAGGAGCTCGGCGGCATCCGCGCCCTGCACCACTACCTGCAGCGCACGGCGGTGCAGGGCTCGCCGCGGATGCTGACCGCCGTGACGGGCGTGTGGCACGCCGGCGCCGAGGTCGACGTCTCGGACGTCCACCCGTTCCGCAAACCCCTCTCGCGGCTGCGCATCGGCGACCGGATCGCCTCCCCCTCGCGCGAGGTGACCCTCGACGACATCGAGGCGTTCGCGCACCTGACCGGAGACACCTTCTACGCCCACATGGACGAGGAGGCGGCCTCGGCGAACCCGTTCTTCCCGGGCCGGGTCGCCCACGGCTACCTGCTGGTGTCGTGGGCGGCCGGCCTGTTCGTCGATCCCGACCCGGGCCCCGTGCTCGCCAACTACGGGCTGGACGACCTGCGCCTGCTCACGCCGGTCTCGCCCGGCGACCGCATCCGCGTGACCCTCACGGCGAAGCAGATCACGCCGCGCGAGACCGACGACTACGGCGAGGTGCGCTGGGATGCGGTCATCCACAACCAGCGCGATGAGGTCGTCGCCGCCTACGACGTGCTGACGCTCGTGGCGAAGGAGTGGGCGGCGTGAGCGGCGCCGAGGAGATGATGCGCCGCGACGCGGCCTCCGCGATGCTCGGGATGATGGTCGAGCGCTCCGCTCCCGGCGACGCCGTCGTGTCGATGAGCGTCCGCCCCGACATGCTCAACGGCCATGCGATCACGCACGGGGGGATCGTGTTCGCCCTCGCCGACACCGCCTTCGCCATCGCGTGCAACGAGGACGAGCGGGTGACCGTGGCCGGGGGTGCGGACATCACGTTCCTGCACCCCACGACGGCGGGGCAGACGCTGACGGCGCACGCGGTGCGACGGGCACGGACGGGCCGCACGGGGCTCTACGACGTCCGGGTGGTCGATGAGACCGGCACCACCGTCGCCGAGATGCGCGGGCGTTCGGTGACGACGCGGCGCCACCCGGCCGGCGACCCCGGGGCCGGCGACCCCGCGGACGGGGGCGATCTTGACTTACTGAACGATCGGTCTGTAAAGTGACACCATCGTCCAGCCGAAGGAGTCGACGATGACGGCACCGACCGAGGATGAGCTCCACGGCGAGTTCGATGCGCTCATCGCGGCCGATCAGCGCATCGAACCGCGCGATTGGATGCCGGAGGCCTACCGCAGGACCCTCATCCGGCAGATCTCCCAGCACGCGCACTCCGAGATCATCGGCATGCAGCCCGAAGGGGCCTGGATCACGCGGGCCCCGAGCCTGAAGCGCAAGGCGATCCTGATGGCGAAGGTGCAGGACGAGGCCGGGCACGGGCTCTACCTCTACTCGGCGGCTCAGACGCTCGGCATCACGCGCGACGAGATGACCCGGCAGCTCATCGACGGACGCGCGAAGTACTCCTCGATCTTCAACTACCCCGCGCCGTCGTGGGCCGACATGGGCGCGATCGGGTGGCTCGTCGACGGTGCCGCGATCTGCAACCAGGTGCCGCTGTGCCGCGCTTCGTACGGACCGTACGGCCGCGCGATGGTGCGCATCTGCAAGGAGGAGTCGTTCCATCAGCGCCAGGGGTTCGAGATCCTCCTGAGCCTCATGCAGGGCACGCCCGCGCAGCGCGCGATGGCGCAGGAGAGCGTCGACCGCTGGTACTGGCCGGCGCTGATGATGTTCGGACCACCCGACGACGCCTCCCCAAACTCCGCGCAGTCGATGGCGTGGAAGATCAAGCGGTTCAGCAACGACGAGCTGCGCCAACGCTTCGTCGGGATGCTCGTCCCACAGGCCGCGGCGCTGGGGGTGACCCTTCCCGACTCCGCCCTGCGCTTCGACGAGGAGCAGGGGCGCTGGATCATGAGCGAGATCGACTGGACCGAGTTCCACGAGGTGCTCGCGGGGCGCGGCCCCCTCAACGCCGAGCGCATCCGCAACCGGCGCGACGCGCACGAGGAGGGCGCGTGGGTGCGCGAAGCGGCCGCGGCCTACGCGGCCAAGAAGGCGGCGCGGACCGCCGCGACGGGCAGGGCCGCCTGATGCCGACGCCGGGCGGCTCCCCCGACGAGACGTGGCCGCTGTGGGAGGTCTTCGTCCGCGCGAGCCGCGGCCTGAGCCACGTGCATGTCGGATCGCTGCACGCGCCCGACGCCGAGCTGGCGGTGCGCAACGCCCGCGACCTGTACACGCGACGGGGCGAGGGCGTGTCGATCTGGGTGGTCCCCTCGGATGCCGTCACCACGAGCGATCCGGGAGCGAAGGGCGCCTTCTTCGAGTCCCCGGCGGGCAAGAACTACCGCCACGCCGCCTACTACACGGCATCCGAGGGGGTGCCGCACCTGTGACCCCGACATCCGACGACGGCCCGCACGGCACGGTCGAGGTCGACCGCGCCGCACTCGACGAGGAGTTGCGGGGCACTCGCCGCCGCGCCGCGACGGCCGACGTCGCAGAGTACGCGCTGCGACTGGGCGACGACGCGCTCGTGCTGGCCCAGCAGCTCTCGCGCTGGATCGCGCACGCCCCGGAGCTGGAGGAAGACGTCGCGCTGGCCAACATCGCACTCGACCTCCTGGGCCACGCGCGCTCGCTGCTGCGCTTCGCCGGCTCGTACGACGGCAGGTCGGAGGACGACCTCGCCTACTTCCGGGGTGAGCCCGAGTTCCGCAGCGCGTGGCTGTTCGAGCAGGAAAACGGCGACTTCGCCCGCACGATCGCCCGCCAGCTGATCGCCTCGGTCTACCTGTTCGAGCTCTACACCGACCTGCAGGCCTCCGAGGAGCCGGCGCTGGCCGAGATCGCGGCCAAGGCCCTCAAAGAGGTGGACTACCACCGCGATCACGCCGCGCAGTGGACGCTCCGCCTCGCCGGCGGAACCGACACGTCGCGCCGCCGCCTGCTCCGCGGACTGACCGACGTGTGGCCCTACGTCGACGAGCTGTTCCGCGACGACGCGCTCATCGACCGCCTCGGCGGCATCGCCGTGCGTCCGTCGTCTCTGCGGGAACGCTTCGACGACGTGGTCGCGGGCGTGCTCGCCGAGGAGGAGATGAGCGTCCCCGGGGTTCCCCCCGCCGCCGGGGGCGGGCGCGACGGACGGCACTTCCCCACGCTGGGGTTCGTGCTGGCCGAGATGCAGGTGCTCGCCCGACAGCATCCGGGGGCGACGTGGTGACCGCGGCGGCGGTCGAGACGGCGCGCGCCGCGGTCGCCGCCGTCTGCGACCCGGAGATGCCCGTGCTCACCATCGACGACCTCGGCGTGCTCCGGGACGTCCGCGTCGACGAACGCGGGGTCGTCGTGACGATCACGCCCACCTACTCGGGCTGTCCGGCGATGGACGCGATCCGCGACGACATCGTGCGGGCGCTCGCGCACGCGGGATTCGACCGGGTGAGCGTCGAGACCGTGCTGTCGCCCGCGTGGACGACCGACTGGATGAGCGATGCCGCACGGCGCAAGCTCGTCGCCGCCGGCATCGCACCGCCCTCCGGACGGGCCTCCCTGGGGCGGTCGGGCGGCCCCGTCCGCGTGCGCCTCGCGGTGCGCTGCCCGCGCTGCGGCTCCCTCGACACGCAGGAGGTGTCGCGGTTCGGCTCGACCTCGTGCACGGCGCTGTTCTCCTGCCGCGCCTGCCGGGAACCCTTCGACCATGTCAAGGCGCTCTGAGGGGGATCCGACCGTGCGCACCGACACCGCCGCGCCCGCCCGCCGCCGCGCCCGCTTCCACCGTCTGCGGGTGGCGGACGTGCGCGCGCTGACGGCGGATGCCGTGGAGGTCACGTTCGCGGTGCCCGACGAGCTCGCCGACGCGTTCGACTACGCCCCCGGGCAGTACGTGGCGCTGCGCACCGCGATCGACGGCGTCGAGGTGCGGCGCTCGTACTCGATCTGCCGGCCGCCGGTGCGCGGCGCCATCGCCGTGGGCATCAAGCGCGATCCCGGTGGGCGCTTCTCGACGTGGGCGCACACGGCGCTGCGGCCGGGCGACGAGATCGACGTGATGAGCCCGCAGGGCACGTTCGTGTCGGCGCGGGCCGATGCCGCCGCCGGCCACGTGGTCGGCATCGCGGCGGGCTCCGGGATCACACCGATCATGTCCCTCGCGGCATCCGTGCTGAGCGCCTCGGCGACGTCGCGGTTCACGCTCGTGTACACCAACCGCTCGTCGACGGACGTGATGTTCGTCGACGAGCTGGCCGACCTCAAGGACCGCTATCCCGCGCGCATCGCCGTGCACCACGTGCTCTCGCGCGAACAGCGCGCCGCCCCGGTGCTGTCCGGACGCATCGACGAGGAGCGGCTGCGGCTCATCCTCACCGCGCTCATCCGCCCCGAGACGGTCGACGAGTGGTTCCTCTGCGGCCCGTTCGCGCTCGTGCAGCTCTGCCGTGACGTGCTCGCCGATCTGGGCGTCGACGCGGACCGCGTGCGCTTCGAGCTCTTCACGACCGGGGAGGCCACGGCGCCCGCCACGACACCCGGCACGGCGGGCGGGCGACCGCGCGCTGCGCGGCCCGACGAGCGGGTGCACCGCATCGACCTCACGCTGGACGGCACCTCGACGCGCGTCGACAGCCCGGTCGACGCGCACGAGAGCATCCTGACGGCCGCGCTGCGGGTGCGCCCCGACGTGCCCTTCGCGTGCGCGGGCGGGGTCTGCGGCACCTGCCGTGCACGCCTCGTCTCGGGTTCCGTGCAGATGAGCGAGAACTATGCGCTGGAGCCCGAGGAGATCGAGCGCGGCTACGTGCTCACCTGCCAGTCCCACCCGACGACCGCACGCGTCGTCGTCGACTACGACGTGTGAGGGGAAGCCGTGATCGAGTACGCGTTCGAGCGCATCGAGACGGATGCCGGAGACACCGCCGATCTGGCGACGATCACGCTCCGCAACGCGGCGGTCCGCAACGCCGTCGACGAGGAGGCGCTGCGCGCCCTCGACGCCGCGTACCGGAGGGCGGAGGCGGACGGCGCCCGCGCCGTGCTGCTGCAGGGCGAGGGCCGAGCCTTCTGCGCGGGGCGGGACATCTCCCGCGTCGATCCGCGCACCGACGACGTGCCGGGCTACCTCGACGGCCTGCTGGCACCCCTGCTGCGACGGATCGCGGACTTCCCGGCGCCCACCTTCGCGGCGGCCCAGGGCGCCTGCCTCGGCGTGGGCCTCGGCCTGCTGATCGCCACGGACGTCGTGTACGTGGCCGACGACGCCAAGATCGGGTCGCCCTTCGGCGCGCTCGGTGCGGCGCTGGACTCGGGGGGCCACGCGTTCTTCCTCGAACGGCTGGGGGCGCACCGCACCCTCGACCTCGTCTACACCGGCCGCCTCCTCACCGGCGCCGAGGCGGTCGCGGGCGGTCTCTTCTCGCGGTCGATGTCCCCGGACGAGCTGGCCCCTCGCACCCGCGAGGCGGCGATCGCCGCGGCATCCGGCCCCACCGCCGCCTTCGTCGCGAGCAAGCGGCTCCTGTGGCGGCTGCGCACCGAGCGGCTCGGCTTCTGGGATGCGCTCGACGCCGAGAGCAGCGTGCAGGCGACCCTGTCGACGACCGAGGACTACCGCGAGGGCTTCGCCGCGTTCCAGCAGCGGCGCGCACCCGTGTTCCGCGGACGGTGAGCCGGTGTCGGCGACGTGCGGCAGAGTGTGAAGCGCACGTCTTCGGACCCCACCGGAAGGACCCCATGCAGCAGCGCACGATCGGACCGTTCACCGTCTCCGCCATCGGGCTGGGCGCCATGCCCGTCTCGATGAACAACGACAACGTCCTGCCCGATCGGGGCGACGCCGTGGCGACGGTGCACGCGGCACTGGATGCCGGGGTCACCTTCATCGACACGGCCGACATCTACGCGCCGTCCTGGGATCAGATGGGCCACAACGAGCGCATCGTCCGCGATGCGCTCGCCTCGTGGGACGGCGACACGAGCGGCATCCTCGTCGGCACGAAGGGCGGCATCACGCGCACGGCCGAGAAGGACTTCGGCCGCGACGGCTCGCTCGCCTACCTGCGCTCAGCGGTGCAGCGCTCCCTGGACAACCTCGGGGTCGAGGTCATCGACCTCTACCAGTACCACCGCCCCGACCGCTGGATGGTCTACGGCGAGATCATGCAGAACCTGAAGGCACTGCAGGACGAGGGACTCGTCCGCGCGATCGGCATCTCCAACGCGAGCGTCGAGGAGATCGCGATCGCCCGGGAGGTTCTCGGCGAGGGCAACCTGACCAGCGTGCAGAACGAGTTCTCGCCGCGGCATCCGGGCAGCTTCGACGAGCTGCGGTACTGCGACGCGCACGGCATCGCCTTCCTGCCGTGGAGCCCGCTCGGCGGCACCGGCGGGGGCGGGCGTTCGGTGGGCGAGCGGTTCGGCGTCTTCCGGGAGATCGGCGAGGCGCACGGCGTCAGTCCTCAGCAGGTGGTGCTCGCGTGGGAGCTGTCGCTGAGCCCCGTCGTGGTCCCGATTCCGGGGGCGCGACGCGCGGCATCCATCATCGACTCGGCGCGCGCAGCCGACCTCGTGCTCGATGCGGACGAGCTCGCACGCTGCTCCGCCGCGGTGGGACTCGAGCTCTGACACCGCGTTTCGACTCGCTGCGCTCGCTCAACGACCGGGGGCGAG